>JANMKO010000389.1:0-6206 GCA_031372085.1 Betaproteobacteria bacterium | reverse complement strand
GACATCCGCAGCTGCCACCAGCGCCACCAGCCGGTGCTGGTGGGCACCACGTCGATCGAGAACTCCGAGCTGATCTCGGGCCTGCTCACCCAGGCCACGCTGCCGCACCAGGTGCTCAACGCCAAGCAGCATGCCCGTGAGGCCGAGATCGTGGCCCAGGCCGGCCGGCCAGGCGTGATCACCATCGCCACCAACATGGCCGGCCGCGGCACCGACATCGTGCTGGGCGGCAATGTCGAGAAGCAGGTGCAACTGATCGAGGCCGATGGCAGCGTGGCCGAAGCCGATGCGGCGCGCCGCATCCAGCAGCTCAAAGACGAGTGGCAAGGGCTGCATGAGCAGGTCAAGGCGGCCGGTGGCCTGCGCATCATCGCCACCGAGCGGCACGAGAGCCGGCGCATCGACAACCAGCTGCGTGGCCGCTCGGGCCGGCAGGGTGACCCGGGTCAGAGCCGGTTTTACCTGTCGCTTGTAGACCCGCTGATGCGCAACTTTGCCGGCGACCGGGTCAAGGCCATCATGGACCGGCTGAAGATGCCCGAGGGCGAGGCCATCGAGGCCGGCATCGTCAGCCGCAGCATCGAGGGCGCGCAGCGCAAAGTGGAGGCGCGCAACTTTGACGTGCGCAAGCAGTTGCTGGAGTACGACGATGTCTCGAACGACCAGCGCAAGGTGATTTACCAGCAGCGCAACGAGATTCTCGAATCCGACTCGGTGCATGCGCAGATCACCAACTTGCGCAAAAGCGCGATGACCGGTGTGGTGCGCACCTGGGTACCGGCCGAGAGCGTGGAAGAGCAGTGGGACTTGCCGGCGCTTGAAAAGGCACTGGCCGACGAATGGCAGGTGCCCGTGGCGCTGGTGGACGCGGTGGAGAAAAGCGACACCATCACCGACGACGATGTGTTGCAAAAGGTGATCAGCGCCGCCGACACGGTGTTCGATGCCAAGCTGGCGCTGGTTGGTCTGGCGCAGTTCAACCCCTTCATGCGCATGGTGCTGTTGCAAGCCATCGACAGCCATTGGCGTGAGCACCTGGCCGCGCTGGATTACCTGCGCCAGGGCATCCACCTGCGTGGCTATGCGCAAAAAAACCCGAAGCAGGAATACAAGCGCGAGGCGTTTGAGCTGTTCAGCCAGTTGCTGGACGTGGTGAAGATGGAAGTCACCCGCCTGCTGCTGACGGTGCGCATCCAGAGCCAGGAGCAGGTGGCCCAGGCGGCCGAGGCGCTGGAAGAGCAAGCCAGCCAGGTGGGCAACATCACCTACACCCACCCGAACGAAGACGGCAGCGTCAGCCAGGAGACCGATCCGTCCACCACGGCTGCGGAGGTGCCGCGCGTCGGCCGCAACGACCCCTGCCCGTGTGGCAGCGGCAAGAAGTACAAGAGCTGCCACGGCAAACTGGCTTGACGGCGGTGGTTTTGCAGCCAGAGCCGCCGGCTGGCACTGTGAATGTTGGTTGCATTCTGATACTGGTTATCCCGCAGTTAGGGGGGGCAATGGCCCCAATAGTTGGCCTAGACTTTGGTTCAGAGGTGGTTTTTCTTCCACGTCGGGTTTCGGATGGTCCGGAACTTGCATAAGTGGAGTGATCGTGCACTGGGCCGATCAGCCGTTCAATCATTCGGAGGTATTCAGATGAAGACCAAAGTTTTCGCATCGGCCCTGCTGCTGGTAGGCGGTGCATCAAGTTCGTATGCGGCAGATATCGATTGGGGCACTGATCCGGTGTCGGCCAGCGCGTTTGTCAGCGTGGCCAAGGGGCTGTTTCTTGACACCTACCTGTTCACGCTGTCCACCCTGAGCAACGTGAGCAGCTCAGCGGTGTCCGTGCCGCTGCCGGGCAAGGCCATCACGTTTGGCACCTATTCGCTGTGGTCGGCCGGGGCCGATGCCGCAGTGGACGGTGGTGACGATATGGCGCTCGGCTCCTGGGGCTTCACCACGGTGGCAGCGGCCAATGTGTCCACACTGGCTGCGGGCACCTACTACTTTGCCGTCCAGGGCAAGGGCACCGGTACAACCGGTGGCAAGTACCTGCTCGGGGCTGACGTGACACCGGTGCCAGAGCCCGAAACCCTGGCCATGATGTTGGCCGGCCTGGGTGCGGTGGGCTTCCTGGCCCGCCGTCGGCAGAGCGTTTGACCTGCATGTGACCAGCGTTTGACCTGTATTTGCACCCCAGCCTCGGCTGGTTAAAAAAAGCGGCTTCGGCCGCTTTTTTGTTGCCTGGCGGGCTTGAGGGCGCGGTTGCAGCCCCCTCTAAAATCACGCTCTGCCAATCTTGCCGAGGTTTTTTGATATGCCAGTTGCCCTGCTGCCACCGGTTGCCGCTGACCTGCTCGCCGTGCCCGGCGTGCGTCTGGGCATGGCCCAGGCCGGCATCCGCAAGCCCAACCGCACAGATCTGGTGGTGATCGTGCTTGACCCCGGTGCCACGGTGGCGGGGGTCTTTACCCAAAACCGGTTTTGCGCTGCACCGGTTCAGGTCTGCCGTGAGCACCTGGCCGGTGCGCAGGGCATCCGTGCCCTGGTGGTGAACACCGGCAACGCCAATGCCGGCACCGGCGCCGACGGGCTGGTGCGGGCCCGCCGCACCTGCGCTGCGCTGGCCGGGCTGATGCAGCTGGCGCCTGAAGAAATCTTGCCGTTTTCCACCGGCGTGATCATGGAGACCTTGCCGGTCGAGCGCATCGAGGCCGGCTTGCCCGCCGCACTGGCCAACTTGCGGGCCGACGGCTGGCTGCAGGCCGCCGAGGGCATCATGACCACCGACACCGTGCCCAAGGCAGCGTCGCGCCAGCTGCAGATCGGTGGGTGCACCGTCACCGTCACCGGCATCAGCAAAGGCGCCGGCATGATCCGGCCCAATATGGCCACGATGCTGGGCTTCATGGCCACCGATGCGGTGATCGCGCCGGGCTTGCTGCAGCCGCTGCTGCGCGAGGCGGCGGACGCCAGCTTCAACCGCATCACCATCGACGGCGACACGTCCACCAACGACTCGTTCATGTTGATCGCTACCCAACAGGCCGGCCACCGTCAGATCGACGCACTCGACAGCGCCGACGGCCAGGCGCTGCGCGACGCGGTGGCCGCCGTGTCGCAGCAGCTGGCCCGGGCCATCGTGCGCGACGGTGAGGGCGCCACCAAGTTCATCACCGTGCAGGTGGAGGGCGGCAAGACCGAAGCCGAATGCCGCCTTGTGGCCTATGCCATCGCCCAGTCACCGCTGGTGAAAACCGCGTTTTTTGCCAGTGACCCCAACCTGGGCCGCATCCTGGCGGCGGTGGGCTATGCCGGCATTGCCGATCTTGACCCGGGCTTGATCGATCTGTACCTGGACGATGTGCATGTGGCCCACCAAGGCGGCCGCCACGCCGCCTACCGTGAGGCGGACGGCCAGCGGGTGATGCAGCAGGCCGAGATCACGGTGCGGGTGCTGCTGCACCGGGGCACCTCGCAAGCGGGGGTCTGGACTTGCGATCTGTCGCTGGACTACGTGCGCATCAACGCCGATTACCGCAGTTGACGGCGGTGCGGGCCGGCCCATCGCGCGCTGCCTCGGCCCGATGGGTGACGCCGGGCACACCGGCCAAGCCCCGCGCCTGCGAATGACCTGACAATCCCCACCAAGGCTGCCGCCTGATCCGGGCAGGACGGCCAACGGGGGATTCTTTGGACCAAAAAACGGTAGCGCGGCCCTTGCCGTGGTGGCACCGCCTGCGGCTGGCGCCACAGGACCTGTTGCGCGACGCGGTTTATCGGCGGCTGTGGCTGTCGATCCTGATCAGCTCAGTGGGCAACCAGATCACCTTGCTGGCGCTGCCGCTCACAGCCGCCCTGTTGCTGCACGCCACGCCCACCCAGATGGGCCTGCTCACGGCGGTAGAGGCGCTGCCGTTTGCGCTGTTTTCACTGCCGTCGGGCGTTTGGCTCGACCGGGTGCGCAAGCTGCCGGTGTACGTGGCCGGTGAGCTGATGATTGCGGTCGTCGTGGCCAGCGTGCCGCTGGCATGGCATCTTGGCTGGCTGGGCATGCCGTGGATGTACGCCGTGGGGTTTGTCATCGGCACCGTGGCCACCACCGCCGGCAGTGCCGCCCAGATCGTGCTGACGCAGGTGGTGCCGCGCGACCGGCTGGTGGAGGCGCATGCAAAAAACGCGCTGGCCAGTTCAGGCGCCGATGTGGCCGGCCCGGGCGCGGCGGGGGTGTTGATCCGGCTGATGGGCGCACCGCTGGCCCTGCTGCTGGATGCGCTGATGCTGGTGGTATCCGCCGCCATCCTGCGTGGCCTGCCGGTGATCGAGCCACGCCCAGCGCGCACCGACACCCACTTCTGGCGCGATCTGGTGACGGGCCTGCGCTTTGTGCGCGGCCACCGCGTGCTGGTGACGCTGGCGCTGGTGGTGGGCGGCTGGCAGCTGTGCAACAACGCGGTGCTGGGGGTGCAGATCCTGCATGCCACGCGGGGTCTGGGCCTGGGTGAGCAGGCCATCGGCCTGTGTTACGCCGGCCTGGGGCTGGGCTCACTGCTGGCCAGTGTGCTGGGCAACCGTTTAAGCCAGCGGGTGGGGCCGGGGCCGGCCATCGTGATCGGCTTTACCGCTTGCGGCCTGGGCTGGCTGCTGCCGGCGCTGATGCCGGCCGGGGTGGGCGGTGTGATCGCGTTTGCTGCGATGTTGATGCTGTCGGGTGTGGGTGGCGTGCTGGTGTTCATCAATTTTCTGGCCCTGCGCCAGGCGGTGACGCCCGTGCCACTGCTGGGCCGCATGACGAGCACGATGCGCTGGCTGATCTTGCTGCCGGCCGGGCCGGGCGCGCTGCTGGGCGGCTGGATCGGTGAGCACGCCGGCCTGCCAACGGCCCTGGGCGCGGCCGGCGTCACCGCGCTGCTGCTGGCCGCTGCGGCCTGGCGCAGCCGGGTGATGCGCAGCCTGCGTGCGCTGCCTGGGGTTTAGATGGCCGTGATGGCCGGCGCAAACCGGTCTACCGCATCGGTGATCAGCCCGTCCACGCCCAGCGCCAGCAGGCGTTGCGCGTCGGCCGGCTCATTCACGGTGTAGGCCATCGCCCGCCAGCCGGCGCCGTGCAGGCGCGCCAGCAGCGCGGTGTCCATCAGCTTGTGCTCGGTGACCACGGCCACGCAGCCCAGCGCGCTGGCCATCTCAAACCAGCCGGGCCACAGGCTGTCGAGCAGCAGCGCCCGGGGCAGGGCGGGCGCCGCGTCGCGCGCAGTGGCCAGCGCGTCGGGCCGGAACGAGCTGAGCAACGGCGCCGTGCCCGCACCGGCCCACAGCCGCGCCGCATGCTCGGCCACCACCCGGCCGGTCAGCGCTTCCGCGCCTGGCATCGGTTTGATCTCGATGTTGAGCATCAGCCCGTTGCGCTGCACAAAGGCGGCAACGGCCTGCAAGCTGGGCAGCGGCTCTCCGGCGTGCTGGCGGCTGTGCCAGCCACCGGCGTCCAGCTGGGCCAATGCGCCCCAGGCCAGGTCACCGGCCGGGCCGCTGCCGGTGGTGGTGCGGTTGAGCGTGCTGTCATGCAGCAAAAACGGCAGGCCGTCGGCCGACAGCTTGACATCGCACTCGAAGGCGCGATACCCCAATGACGCGCCCAGCCGGAAGGCCGCCAGCGTGTTCTCCGGCGCCAGCTTACCGGCGCCCCGGTGCGCCATCCAGCGCGGATACGGCCAGGCGGCTGCCATTCAAGCCCCGACGCGCAAGCCGGTGGTGGCATCAAACCAGTGCAGATGCCCGGGCGCCGCAGCCAGCCGCACCGTCTGGCCCACCTGCGGCGGCACCAGCATGGCGTCGATGCGTACGGTGAACAGCGCGCTGGCGGCCACGCCGCCAGAATCCGCCGCTGGCGCGCCGCCCAAACCGCCATGCACCAGCCGCTCAGCGCCCAGCATCTCGATGGTTTCCACCACCATCGGCCAAGCGCCGTCGGGGCGGATTTCGACATGCTCGGGCCGCACGCCCAGCACCAACGCACCGGCACGCGGCGCGGCAGCGGGCAGCACCAGCGTCAGGCCGTGCACCGTGAAGCGTGATCCATCGGCGCTGCCGGTGAGCAAATTCATCGGCGGTGAGCCGATGAAACTGGCCACAAAACTGCTGGCCGGTTTGCCGTACACCTGCTCGGGTGTGCCGATTTGCTCCACCCGGCCGGCGTTCATCACGATCATGCGCTGCGCCAA
>JANMKO010000384.1:0-2480 GCA_031372085.1 Betaproteobacteria bacterium | reverse complement strand
CATTGGGCCAGTCCATCAGCGGGCCTGACGCGCGTGACGGGGCGGGCGCGCTGGGCGGGCCCGGCCTGCCGGCGCGGCAGCGCGTTGCAGGCCGGCGCCTGTCATGCAATGCAGCCCAGCGCGCGCAGCTGGTGCATCACCTTGTCAGCCGCCTGCTCAGCCGTGCAATGGGTGGTGTCGATGCGCAGCGCCGGGGCCTCGGGCGCCTCGTACGGCGAGTCGATGCCGGTGAAGTTGCGCAGCTCACCGCGCCGGGCTTTCTGGTACAGGCCTTTGACGTCGCGCGCCTCGGCGGTGGCCAGCGGGGTATCGACATGCACCTCGATGAACTCTCCGTCGGCCAGCAGGCCACGTGCCAAGGCGCGCTCAGCGCGGAACGGTGAGATGAACGCGGCGATCACGATCAGCCCGGCGTCCACCATCAGCCGCGCCGTCTCGGCCACGCGGCGGATGTTTTCTACCCGGTCGGCCGCCGTGAAGCCGAGGTCGCGGTTCAGGCCGTGGCGCAGGTTGTCGCCGTCCAGCAGGTAGCTGTGCCGGCCCACCGCATGCAGGCGCGTCTCGACCATGTTGGCAATGGTGCTCTTGCCCGCGCCCGACAGCCCGGTCAGCCAGACCAGCGCCGGCCGCTGGCCGAGCAGCGCGGCGCGTGCCGCTTTGTCCACAGCCACCGGCTGCAAATGGATGTTGTGCGCCCGGCGCAGCGCAAAGTGCAGCAGGCCGGCGGCCACCGTGTGGTGGCTCTGGCGGTCGATCAGGATGAAGCCGCCGGTCTGGCGGTTGTCGCTGTACGGATCAAAGGCGACCGGCCGGTCCAGCGCCAGGTTGGCCACGCCGATCTCACCCGACAGCAGCGTCTTGGCCGCCAGATGGGCCTGGGTGTTGACATCGAGCTGGTACTTGGGCTCGGCCACCGTGGCATTGACGGTGCAGCCCCCCAGTTTGAGCAGGTAGGGCCGGCCGGGCAGCAGGGGCGCGTCGCCCAGCCATACCAGCGTGGCCTCAAACTGGTCGGCCACCTCGGCGGGTTGATCGGCGCTGCTGATCATGTCGCCGCGCGAGAGGTCGATCTCGTCGGCCAGGGTCAGTGTGATCGACTGGCCGGCCACTGCCAGCGGCAAATCACCGTCGGCGCTGACGATGCGCGCCACCGTGCTCTCACGCCCCGACGGCTGCACCCGCACCCGGTCACCGGGCCGCACGCTGCCACTGGCCAGCGTGCCGGCAAAGCCTCGAAAATCGGCATGCGGCCGGTTCACCCACTGCACCGGCAGGCGCAGCGCAGCGGTGGGGTGGGCCGGGTCGGCCACCGGCGCGGTCTCCAGGCAGCCCAGCAATGGGGGGCCGCCGTACCACGGCATGCGCTCACTGAGGGTGAGCAGGTTGTCGCCCCGCAAGGCCGACAGCGGGATCGGCGTGATGTTGTGCAGCCCGATCAACGCAGCAAACCGGCGGTAGTCGTCGACGATGGCATCAAACACCGATTCGCCGTAGCCCACCAGGTCCATCTTGTTGATCGCCAGCACCACCGTGCGGATGCCCAGCAGGCGCACCACGTGGCTGTGGCGCCGGGTTTGTGTGAGCACGCCCTTGCGGGCATCCACCAGCACCACCGCCAGATCGGCCGTGGACGCGCCGGTGACCATGTTGCGGGTGTACTGCGCATGGCCGGGGGTGTCGGCGACGATGAACTTGCGCCGCGCGGTGCTGAAGTAGCGGTAAGCCACATCGATGGTGATGCCCTGCTCACGCTCGGCCGCCAGGCCATCCACCAGCAGCGCAAAATCGATCTCGCCGCCCTGCGTGCCCCATTTTTTGCTGTCCGCCAACACGGCGGCCAGCTGGTCGTCAAACAGCGCGCGGCTGTCAAACAGCAGACGGCCGATGAGCGTGCTCTTGCCGTCGTCCACGCTGCCGCAGGTGATGAAGCGCAGCAGGTCTTGCTCAACCGGCAAAGCCGCCGCTGCCGATGGCGTGGGTGCGGGCGCGGGTGCGGGCGCCTCATTGAGCAGCCGCATCAAAAATACCCCGCCTGTTTTTTCATCTCCATCGACGCTGCGCCGTCGTGGTCGATCAAACGGCCCTGGCGCTCACTGGTGCGGGCGCGCAACAGCTCGTCGATGACAGCCGGCAGCGTGTCGGCGTCGCTTTCTACCGCGCCGGTCAGCGGGTAGCAGCCCAGCGTGCGGAAGCGCACCTTGCGCTGCATCGGCACCTCTCCGGGGTGCAGCGGCAGGCGCGCATCGTCAACCATGATCAGCGCGCCATCGCGCCACACCACCGGCCGCTCGGCGGCCAGGTACAGCGGCACGACGGCGATGTTTTCTTGCTGGATGTACTGCCAGATGTCGAGCTCGGTCCAGTTCGACAGCGGAAACACACGCAGCGATTCGCCCTTGTGCTTGCGGGTGTTGTACAGCCGCCAAAGCTCAGGCCGCTGCTGCTTTGGGTCCCAGCGGTGCTGGGCGCTGCGCAGCGAG
>JANMKO010000381.1:0-3557 GCA_031372085.1 Betaproteobacteria bacterium | reverse complement strand
GCAGCGCCTGGTGCTGCTGCTGCCGTTGGCGTTTGACGAGCGGCGTGACCGTGGCCTGGTCTGGGCCCAGCTGGGCCGCCCGGCCGAGGCCGCCGACGACCTGGCCGCCTACCTGCTGGCGCGGCCCGACGCCGCCGACGCTGCCGCGCTGCGCGAGCACCTGGCCGTGCTGCGGCGTGGCGCCGCGCCGCGCCTGCATTGAGCCGCTGGCGCACTCTTAGAATGCCGGCCATTCCAACCCGCACCATGCCAAACGCTGAGTCAGACGGCGCCCTCCCGCCAGGATCGGGCCTGTCATGAAGCAGATGCCGCTTGCGCTGATGCCGTTGCCGGCCGACGGGTTCGACAGCCTGGTGGTCGGCAGCAATGGCGCTGCGGTACAGCATCTGCGCAACCTGGGGCCGGGTTTGGCCCTCGGCGCCGCCGCACCGGTGTATTTGTGGGGGGGTGCGAGCACCGGCAAAACCCGGCTGCTGCGCGCGCTGGTCAGCCAATGCCAGGCCAACGGCGACCGGGTGGGCTGGTTTGATGCCAGCGATGCGCCGCCCTGGGCCCTGGACGACGGCTGGCGCTTGGTGGTGGTGGACGGCTGCGACATGCTCGACGCGGCGCACCAGCACGCCGCCTTCAGCCTGTTTGTCGAGGCTGACTTGCACGGCGTGCAGTGGGCGGCGGCCGGCCGGCTGCCGCCGGTGGATTTGCCGCTGCGCGACGATTTGCGCAGCCGGCTGGGCTGGGGCCATGTGTTTGCGCTGCATGCCCTGGCCGACGCGCAAACCCGGGCCGCGCTGCGCCGCGAGGCCGACCGGCGCGGTATTTTTTTGTCGGACGACCTGATGGACTACCTGTTGA
Source organism: Betaproteobacteria bacterium (assembly GCA_031372085.1). GTDB lineage: Bacteria > Pseudomonadota > Gammaproteobacteria > Burkholderiales > Burkholderiaceae_C > Pseudaquabacterium. Next base: position 2,705 of record JANMKO010000381.1, on the reverse strand, counting down.
CCCACCTGCCGCGTGACTTGCACCACCTGCTGGGCCTGCTGGCCCGGCTGGACGGTTTTGCGCTGGCCGAGCAGCGGCCGGTCACTGTGCCGTTGCTCAAGAAAATGCTGGCCGAAGAGGCCACCCCGGTGCCAGGCCCCGGCGCCCCGGTGTTGAGCGGCGCGGCATGAAGCTGGCGCTGTTTGACCTGGACGGCACGCTGATCCCCGGCGATTCAGACCATGCGTTTGGTGAGTTCATGGTGGCCCTGGGCTGGGTGGACGGTCCGACGCACCGGCGCCGCAACGATGCGTTTTTCCGCCAGTACCAGGACGGCAGCCTGGACATCGCCGAGTATGTTGATTTCACCACCCGGGCCTGGCGCCAGCGCAGCCCGGCCGACCAGCAGATGGCCACCCAGCGCTTCATGGCCGACGTGATGGCCCCGCAACTGCTGGCGCCGGCCCGCCAGTTGCTGGCCCGGCACCGGGCGGCGGGCGATCTGATGGCCATCGTCACGGCCACCAATGAGTTTGTCACCCGGCCGATTGCCGACGCGCTGGGCGTGGCGCACCTGATCGCCGTGCGGCTGGCGCGGGACGCCGACGGCGGTGTCACCGGCGGCATCGACGGCGTGCCGTCGTTCCGCCAGGGCAAGATCGAACGGGTGCATGCCTGGCTGGCCAGCCTGGGCCACCGGCTGGCGGATTTCGAAGCCAGCGTGTTCTACAGCGATTCCACCAACGACCTGCCGCTGCTCGACGCCGTGAGCGAGCCGGTGGCCACCAATCCCAGCCCGGCGCTTGAGGCCATTGCCCAAGCGCGGGGCTGGCGCATTTTGAGGTTGTTTGCATGATCAAAAAATTCATCCGCCGGCTGCTGGGCAAGGCCGCACCCGGGGCTGGCGCAGCGCCCGGCCTGGCCAGCGTGGTCCCGGCCGGGCCGGCCGTGCCTGCGGTGCTGGCCCTGCCGGCGGTGGCCAGCATCCCGCTGGGCCAGCGGGTGGAGGTGCCGGTGTCTGAGCACCACATCGACCCCGCGCTGGTGGACGAGCGTGCCATCAAGGTGGTGCGCACCCTGCAACAAGCCGGTTACCAGGCGTATGTGGTGGGCGGCGCGGTGCGTGATCTGCTGGTGGGCCTGCGGCCGAAGGATTTTGATGTGGCCACCGACGCCACGCCCGAACAGGTGAAATCACTGTTCCGCCGCGCCTTCATCATCGGCCGGCGCTTTCGCATCGTGCACGTCATCCACGGCCGGGGCCGCGACCATGAGGTGATCGAGGTGTCCTCCTTCCGCGCCTTCATGGACAACAGCGAGGCCACCCAAGTCAGCGGCAATGAGAAAACCAGCAAGGCCGCGCTGGCCGGCTCGGCCCATGCGGTGGACGCCAGCGGCCGGGTGCTGCGCGACAACGTCTGGGGCCCGCAGATCGAAGACGCGGCGCGCCGCGACTTCACCGTCAACGCGATGTACTACGACCCCGAGACGCAAACCGTGGTCGATTACCACGGCGGCCTGGCCGATGTGAAGGCCCGCGTGCTGCGGCTGATCGGTGACCCGGCCACAAGGTACCGCGAAGACCCGGTGCGCATCATCCGGGCGGTGCGTTTTGCGGCCAAGCTGGGCTTCGAGTTTGAGCCCGCCACCGGTGCGCCGATTGCCGAGACCGCACCGCTGCTGGCCAATGTGCCGATCTCACGGCTGTTTGACGAGATGATCAAGCTGCTGCAAACCGGCCATGCGCTGGCCAGCGTCGCCCAGCTCAAGCGCCAGGGGCTGGAGCGCAGCATCTTTCCGGTGCTGGACGCGGTGTTTGACGAGTCGCGCAGCACACCCGAACAACAAGAGTTCATCCGCCAGGCGCTGGCCGACACCGACCGCCGCGTGGCCGAGGGCAAGCCGGTGGCGCCCAGTTTCTTGCTGGCCTGCCTGCTGTGGCATGACGTGCTGGCCGGCTGGCAGCAACGCCAGGCCGATGGTGAGCATGCAGTGCCGGCGCTGCAACAAGCGGTGGACGCGGTGTTTGACGCCCGTATCGGCGACATTTCGGGCCGCGGCAAGCTGGGCGCCGACATGCGTGAGATCTGGATGATGCAGCCGCGTTTTGAGCGCCGGCAGGCCAATACCGCGCTGTCGATGGTCGAGCAGGCGCGTTTTCGGGCCGGGTTTGATTTTTTGCGGCTGCGCGCCGATGCGGGCGAGGCACCGGTGGATCTGGCCGAGTGGTGGGAGGATTTTTCACTCGGCAGCGATGACGAGCGTGAGGCCTTGCTGGTGGCGGTGCGCGAGGCGCAGCGCACCGCCCCGCGCCACGCCCCGCGCAAAACCGCCGCGCCGCGCACGGCCAAGCCGGCGGCAGTGGCTGACGCGCTGCCGGCGGGTGAAGGCGGTGAGGCTGGCGATGTCGGTGATGCGCCCGCGCATGAAGCGGCCGACAGCGACGACGCGGCGCCCGCTGGCGATGCGCCGGCCCGCAAAAGGCGGCGGCGTCGGCGCAAGCCGGCAGCCGGCGACGCGCCTGCCACGGGTGAGGCGTGACCGCACTGCGCCGCGGGTTTTGCCCCCTCCCCCTGCCAGGGGGAGGGTCGGGGTGGGGGTTGAGCCGGTTGATGCTGCCAGCGCCGAGCCCCCCACCCAACCCGACCCCACGCCAGGGGGGGGGGGAGGCGGGGCGGGGGGGGCCACGTTTTTTCCCCCGGCCCCCCCGGCCCCCACCCGGCCGG
>JANMKO010000360.1:0-6994 GCA_031372085.1 Betaproteobacteria bacterium | reverse complement strand
AGCACGCCTTCCGGCAAGGCCAGCGGGTCTATGAGGCGGCCGGCGCAATCAAGAGCTTTCGCACGCCGCCCTACCCCAGCACGCACAACCTGGGCACCTGCCGGATGGGCGCATCGGCCAAAGACAGCGTGTGCAACGCCTACGGCCAGACGCACGATGTGCCCAACCTGTTCATCAGCGACGGCAGCCAGTTCACCACCGGCGGGGCCGAGAACCCGACGCTGACCATCGTCACGCTGGCGATCCGGCAGGCCGAGTACATCGCCCAGCAGATGACAGCCCGGGCGATTTGACCCCGCCCCGACGCGCCTGACTTTGCAGACCAGGAGACCCCCATGTGCGAGTTCTTCGTCAAGGCCGACCCGATCCAGTACGAGCAGCGCTCACGCACCGTGCGCATCCACGGTGTGCTGACCAGCCTGCGGCTGGAGAACATGGTGTGGGACGTGCTGGCCGAGATGGCCGAGGCCGAGGACCGCACCACCAATGCGCTGATCTCGCTGTTCCACGACGAGATCCTGGCGTGCCGGGGCGAGGTGCCCAATTTTGCATCGTTCTTGCGCGTCACCTGCATGCGCTACCTGCGCCGTGACGCGCATGCGGCCGACAAAGCCGCCGACCAGGCGCTGCCAGACGACGATCCGCTGCGGGCGCCTGGCCCGCTGGCCGGTGATGGCGCCGCCGCGCCCCCGTTGCCGCGCCTGGTGCGGGTGGTTGGTGCGGGCGCCAATTGACCTGACCTTGACCGCTCACTCGCCCTCGCACCCGCCCTCGCCCTCGCACTCGCCCTGACCCACCCGATGATGACCTTCACCACCGAACACCACCCCGGCGTTTGCGCCGAGCCCGCTGCGGCCACGCTCGGCTTCGTCTTCAACCACGCCATGCTGCGCATCAAAGACCCGGCCGTGGCGCTGGATTTTTACAGCCGGGTGATGGGCCTGCGTGTGCTGCGCAAGCTCGACTTCCCCGAGATGGGCTTCTCGTTGTACTTCCTGGCCCACCTGCCCGATCCGCTGACCAGCGACAACCCGGTGCCGGCCGATGCCGGCGAGCGCACCGCCTGGACGTTTTCACAGCGTGGCGTGCTGGAGCTCACGCACAACTGGGGCACCGAGTTGCAGGCCGATTTCAAATACCACGACGGCAATGCCCAGCCGCAGGGCTTTGGCCACCTCTGCTTTTCGGTGCCCGATCTTGATGCGGCCGTGGCCTGGTTCGACCAGCACCAGGTGCCTTACGTCAAGCGGCCCGACCAGGGCAAGATGAAGGACGTGGCCTTCATCAAAGACCCGGACGGCTACTGGATCGAGATTGTTGAGCCCGCCCGCCTGAAAGCCCTGGGGCGCTGAAGCCAGCCCGACCGGAAACCCTGCGATGTTGATGACCTCACCCAAAACAGCCCGCCGCCGCCTGCTGCTGGCCTCCCTGGCCTCACTGGCCACGGCCCCGGCACTGGCCCAGCCACTGCCCACCGCCCGGCCCGAGTCGGTGGGCATGTCGGCCGACCGGCTGGACAAGATCACCACCGTGTTTCAAAAAGAGGTGGCTGACAAAAAACTGCCCGGTGCTGTGGTGCTGGTGGCGCGCAAAGGCAAGCTGGTGTACAGCCAGGCCTTCGGCAACCTGAACAACGCCACCGGCGCTGCCATGGCGGTGGATTCGCTGTTCCGCATCTACTCGATGACCAAACCGCTGGCCTCGACCGGGCTGATGATGCTGGTGGAAGACGGCAAAGTGCAACTCACCGATCCGGTGTCCAAGTTCTTGCCGTCGTTCAAGAACCCGATGGTCAGCGTGCCGGGCTATGACCCGGTGTTCAACGGCGTGAGTTTCAAGCTGGTGCCGGCCAACCGAGAGCCCACGCTGCAAGACCTGCTGCGCCACACCTCGGGCCTGGCCTACGGCGAGCTGACCAAAAACACGCTGGTGCGTGAGGCTTACATCAAGGCCGGCATCTTCAAGCCCACGCTTGACTACGACCAGCGCACCCTCAGCGGCGCCGAGATGGCCGACGGCCTGGGCAAAGCCCCGCTGGCCCAGCAGCCGGGCACGGCCTGGGAGTACAGCGTGTCGGTCGATGTGCAGGGCCGGGTGGTCGAGGCGGTGACCGGCAAGCGGCTGGGTGAGTTTTTGCAGGAGCGCTTGTTCAACCCGCTGAGGATGGCCGACACCGGCTTCTCGGTGCCCGCTGCCAAGGCCGGCCGGCTGGCCGAGCCGTTTGCCAAAGACCCGGCCACCGGCGCGGACAACAAGCTGATCGATGTCAGCCAGACGCCGGGCAATGATTCAGGCGGCGCGGGCGGCGTCAGCACCGCCGGCGACTACCTGCGGTTTTGCCAGGCGATGTTGAACGGCGGCCAATTGGACGGCGCACGCATCCTGTCGCGGTCCACCGTGCAACTGATGACGGCTGACCACCTGGGCCCCGCACTGTCGGCGGCGGCGGTGAACCCGGGCGCGCTGCTGATGGGCGTGCCGGGCTACACCTTCGGACTCGGCTTCATGGTGCGCCAGGGCGACGGCATCGCCGGCGTGCACGGCTCGGCGGGTGAGTTCATGTGGGCGGGCTATGCCGGCACGTTTTTCTGGGCCGAGCCCAAAGAGCAGATTTGCGCCGTCTACATGACGCAAGCGCCCAGCCCGCTGCGGGCGTTTTACCGCCGGGCGATCAAGGATCTGGTGTCGCAGGCGATCATCGACTGACGGGTCAAGCCGGCAGGCGGCGCCGCGCCGCCGCCGCGCCCACCAGCGCCAAACCGGCCAGCAGCATCGCCAGGGTGGCGGGCTCGGGTACCACCCCCACCCGCAAATCCACCTGGTTGATCGCAAAATCGGGGCTGGTGCTGCCGCTGATGTTGAACTCCACCCGGTCGATATCGGCCGTGGCCCGGGCGATGCCGATGAAGATCGCCGAGTTGTCTTGCTGGCTGGTGGCCAGGCCGGCAAAGGTCTGCGTCTCCAGCAACACGTTGTTCATGTCGTAGACCTTCAGCACCCCGTTGAAGCTGCCAAAGTCATTCGACATGATCTGCGCACCGATGCGAGACAACCCGGTCGAAAAATCAATGCTGATCGGGCCGGGTTTGAACAGCGTGGCCAGCAGCGCGTCGCCCAGCGCAAAGTTGCCGCTGTAAACGCCGTCGCCCTCGTCAAACCGCACCAGCGGACCGGTCGGATTGGTCACCGTCGCCCCCTGCGCGCCGGTGGTGGTGATGTTGGCGGGCACCAGCACGTCGGTCAGTGAGCCGCCAAGCTGGCCCCAGTGGATCGTGTCGTTGCCCGCCAGCGCCACGCGGGACGTGATGGGCACCGCCGCCGCCTGCAGGCCGGCGCCGAGCAGCAGCGCCGCCACAGTGGCACGCAAAAGGCCGGACGACGGCACGGGGGTGTTGAAAACAGACATGGGTGGAACCTCCATCGGGGCTGACAATAAAACGGGGATCGGGCAAATCGGGGCAGGCAGGGCGGCCGCTAGCGCCCGCCAGCGCCCGCCGGGGCAGGCGGGTGAGGATTGTTGGTCAGGGCGTGAGCACCACCCGCCAGGCGCCGCGACCGTGGGTGAAGGCAAACAGCCGCTTGGTGCCGCTGCCGTTGATCTCAAGATGCTCTACGCTGACATTGGCAAAGCCGGTGAGCTCGCGGTACCAGTTGGCGCCACTGTCGATCGAGGTGTACACGCCCAGATCGGTGCCCACGTACACCCGCGACGGGTTGGTCGGATCCACCACCACGGTGTGCGCGGGCACCAGCGGCAGTTTGTTCACCCCGGTGCCGGGCATGGCCACCCAGGTGGCACCCGAGTTGGTGCTTTTGTAGACACTGCTGCCGCTGAAGGTCTCGTAGGTGGCGTAGGCGATGGTCGAGTTGCTGGGGTCAAACGCCACCGCACTGACAAAGGCGGTGCGCGGCCGGGTATTGGCCCAGGTGGTGGCACCGGTCGCGCTCAATGCGGCGGTGTTGAACAGCAGGTAACCATCGCTCATGCCGACGATCACCTTGTTGGTGTCGGTCGGAGACGCGGTGATGGCCGACACCGACCCGGCGCCCGGCGTGCTGTTGCTGGCATGCACCCAGCTGCTGGCCTGGTTGGTGGTGCGCCACAGGTCAAAGCCGCCGGCCCACAGATGCTGGCGGTTGCCCGGGTTCATGAAAAAAGGCGCGATGAAGGCAAAGCCGGGGTCGCTGATGCCGTTGACGGCGTCCAAGAAATTGGCACCGCCGTCGGTCGATTTCTGGATCGACAGCCCGGTGTATTCAGCAAACAGCACGTCGTTGGCCGGGTTGGCGTCGCCCAGCGTATCGACCGCCGTGTAGCCGCCATCACCGCCGGTGAGTTTTTGCCAGTTGCTGGCGGCGGTGGTGCCGCGCCAGGTGCCGTTGTCCTGCATGCCGCCGAAGTAGGTGCTGCCGTCCGGGTAGGCCGAGCCGTGGTAGAACTGGGTCGTCACATAGCCGTTGTTCAACTCGGTCCAGGCCACCGCACCGGCCACCGGCGTGCCGCAAACCGCGTTCACCGTCGTGCCCACTGCGGCCTGGGCATCGTCGGTGCGGAACACCCCGCCGTCACTGGCCACGTACATCGTCTTGTTGCTGCTGCCGTTGTAGCCTGGGTGGAAGCGGATCACGTGGTTGTCAGCATGGGCGTAGTTGGCGTCGCCCTGGTTGAACCACCAGTAGCTGGCCACGCCCCAGTTTGCGCCGCCGTCGTCGGAGCGCATCAGATCCACCCCGCCCGACCACACCCGGTTCGGGTCTGCCGGGTCGATCGCCAACACGTTGTCGTACCAGCCCTGGTTGTAGGCGCCCACGTTGGCCGCGCCCACACACTGGGCAAAGGCATACACCGGGTTGCTCAGCAGCACCTTGTTGACGGTGGTGGCGCCGGTGCCGTCCACCTGCGTGGTCCAGCTGCCCGGGTTGCCGTTGGCCGTAGACCGGTAGACGCCCAGCAGGCCATGCGTGTCTTTGTGCGCGGCCATCGCGTAGACGTAGTTCTCATTCGACGGCGCGATGGCCAGTGAGGTGCGGCCCATGTTGGGCGCGCTGAAAGCCACGCTGAAGGCCGAGGCCGGCGCGTCGAGTGCGCGGTAGACGCTGGCCTGCACAAAGGTGCCGCAGGCCGCAAACACATAGCCCACCGCGCGGTTGTTTTGCATCGCGATGTCATGGCAGCCGTTGAGTGCTGCGCCGTCAATCACCTGGGCCCAGGTGGTGCCGCTGTCATTCGAGCGGTACAGGCCGGTGCGGGTGCTGGCGTACAGGCGCTGCGACGCGCGCGGGCTGACGACGATGTTGAAGACGTAGCTGAAATTGCCTGCCACGCCCGGCGCCGGCACGGTGGCGGCCAGCGGTGCCCAGGTGGCGCCAGCGTCGGTGGATTTGAAGATGCCGGTGCCGCGGATGGCGTCGCCGTTGAACACGCCCTCGCCGGTGCCGGCATACAGCACTTGCGGGTTTTTCGGGTCCATCGCCAGGCTGGCCACCGCGATGTTGGGGATCACCAGGTCTGTCAGCTGCACCCAGGTGGCGCCGGCGTTGGTGGTCTTCCAGGCCCCGCCGCCCACCGACGCGGTGTACATGATGCTGGGGTTGGTGGGATCGACCAGCAACTGCCGCGTGCGCCCGCCCTGGTTGGTGGGGCCGAGCGATGCCCAGGTGCCCAGCAGCCCGCCTGGCGCGGCGTCGAGCGCGGCGTTGGCGGCCATCACACCGCCCGAGGCCGACGAGTAAAACGGCGTCTTGCGTGCCTCGGCCAGCGCGGTGCGGTACAGCGCCGGGTCAAGTGCGCGCATGCCCACGGTGCGGTTCGGGCCCCGGGTGATGACCGGGCCGGTGCGCTTGTTGACATAAAACGCCACCGCCTCTTGCGCCTGGTCAAAGCGCATCGGGCTGGATTTGAGGCGCTTGCGCTCGGCCCGTGCCACCAGTGCCTTGAGCTTTTGGGCCGGCACCAGCGGGCTGGCAGCGGGCTCGGCGGCGGCTGCGGCGGAGGCCGGCACGTCGGCGTCGGCCGCCTGGGCGGTCTGGGCCATCAGGGCCATCAGGGCCGTGGCCGACAGGCCGGTGATCAACATCGCCACCAGGCACTGGCGTGCGAATCGGTTTGTCATGCGCATGATTCCTCCTTGAAAACCTGGTTGCGGTGAGCGCTGGGCCGGCCACCGGCTGCTGCACAGCGCGACGGGCCCCGAATCGATGGCAAGGCACCCGCTCGATGCGACGCTTGCATTGACATGACTGCTTTGTCCGCGACAGCCACGCCATCAATCGTCCGTGTATACCCGCTGGCCCACCCAGGCGAGGGGGTGCGGTGGCCCCGTGTTCAAGGGGTGCCCGCTTCAACCGGACAGGCCGTGTTGCCGTGTTGCCGGCATCCCGGCGGGGCGGCTGGCGCGGTTCTTGATGCAGACTGCGCCATGCCCAGCGTCCCGGCCCTGCCCGCCACACCGTCCAGCAACCCGCCCCACACCCCACCCGACATCGCGCCCGCTGCCGCCCCGCCGCAGCAAGTCATCAAGTTCCGCCGCGACTACAACAGCTGGGTGGCCAGCGAGACGATGGAAGACTTTGCGCTGCGCTTCACGCCGCGCACCTTCCGCAAGTGGAGCGAGTGGCGGGTGGCCAACACCGCCTTTGGCGCAGCGTCGTTCTTGATCCTGGAGGCGGTGGGCGACACCCTGCTGGTGCAGCACGGCTTTGTGAATGCCGCACTCGCCATCCTGGCCACCGGGCTGATCATCTTTCTGGCCGGCCTGCCGATCAGCGTCTACGCGGCGCGCTACGGCGTGGACATGGATTTGCTCACCCGGGGCGCCGGCTTTGGCTACCTGGGTTCCACCATCACCAGCCTGATCTACGCCAGCTTCACCTTCATCTTCTTCGCGCTCGAAGCCGCCGTGATGGCCTACGCGCTGGAGCTGGCCTTCGACATCCCGCCGGCCTGGGGCTACGGCCTGTGCGCGCTGGTGGTGATCCCGCTGGTCAGCCACGG
>JANMKO010000338.1:0-2724 GCA_031372085.1 Betaproteobacteria bacterium | reverse complement strand
GCACAGGCGGGCCGCTCACCGCTGCATCGCGCGCATGAAGCGCTGCGCCAGCACCGGGTAGGTGTGGTGGGCCAGCACAAAAGCCCGGCCGCGCTCACCCATCGCCCGCCGCTCGGTGCCGGGCAGTGCGGCCAGCCAGCGCAGGCCGTCGGCCACCGCCTGGGGCGATTCGGCTGCCACCGTCAGGCCGCAGCCGCTCTCGGCCACCGGGTCGTTGCCGGCCTGCACGCTGTGCAGCACCGCGCAGCCGGCCATCATGTAATCCATCAGCTTGTTGGGCGCGATGCCGAAGCGGTAGATCGGCACCCGCTGCCAGCCGATGTAGGCGATGTCCACCTGCGCCAGCAGCGCGGGGATCTGCATCTTGGCGATGGGCGGCAGCAGGGTGACGTGCAGCAGCACCTCATCGGCAATGCGCTGCGCCAGCCGGGCCCGCTCATGGCCGTCGCCCACCAGCAGCAGCGCAATCGGCTCATGGCGCAGCAGGTCGGCGGCGTCCAGCAGCACGTCCAGTGCGTTGGGCAGGCCCATCGATCCGGCATAGCCCACCACCGTGCGCCCGGCGGCGCGCTGCACGGCGATGGCCGCCGCCACGTCCTCGCGCAGCGGCGCGCTGCTGGCCTGCCCGCCCTGCATTGAAGGCGGCCCCGCCTGCTGATCAGGCCACTCATCCAGCGTGATGCCGTTGGGCACGATGTGCAGCTTGCGCAGGTCAAGCCCATGCGCGGCCATGTGGCTGTGCACCTTGGGCAGCATCGACACCACCCGGTCGGCGTCGCGGTAAGCGGTGTGCTCGGCCAGCTGGCACAGGCGGATGAAGGGGTGGCGCGGTGACATGCCCGACAGCTCGATCGGCGACAGCGGCCACAGGTCATGCACCTCGAACACCAGCACCGCGCCGGGCCCGCCGGCCGGCGCGCCGGGCTGGCGCATTCGGGCGATGCGCCGCGCCACCCAGATGTCCATCGGGTAGGTGCTGGACGCGATCACCACGTCGGGTTTGAACTCGTGCACCAGCCGGCGCGATTGGCGCCAGACTTGCGAGAGGTAGCGCCAGATATTCCACACCCGGCCCAGGCCGTTGCCCTGGTAGGGCGGGGTGCGCAACCAGCGGTAGGCGATGCCGTCGATCAGCTCGTCGCCGGCCGCCGGCTGGCGCGCCCGCACATGCGAAAAATCAGCCGCCACGATTTGCACCCGATGGCCGGCGCGCACCCATTCGCGCGCCAGGTAGTAGGGCCGGTATTCCATGCCCAGCCCGGGGGCGCCGGCATAGTGGTTGAGGACCAGGATGTTCATGGCGCCGATCTTCAAGCAGGCGCGGCCGCCTGGATGGCCCGAAGACGGCGCAAAAACACCGCCACCGACCGGCCGAACATCGCCTGCTCGGCCACCCAGGCGTGGTTGCTGGCGGCAATCGCCCCGGCCCGGGCCAGCAGCGCCGGCAGCTGGCGGGCCAGGTCGGCGGCAGACGGCAGCGTGGCGCCGGCCAGCACCAGGCCGTTGTCACCGCTGCGCACCAGTTCGTGGTTGGCCGGCAGGTCTGACAGGATGGGGATGCAGCCGTGGGCCATCGCCTCCAGCACCGAGACCGAGACCGAATCGCTCTCGGGCAGGCTCAAATACCAGCGCGCACCGGCGTAGTGCGCCGCCTGGGTCGCGGCGTCCAGCCGGCCGACAAATCTCACCCGGTCTTGCAAGCCGGCATCGGCCACCTGCTGCACCAGCACCGGGCGCAGCGTGCCGTCATTGGCCAGCACCAGCCTGGCCTCAGGCCAGCGTGACGCGATGCGTGCAAACAGCCGCAACACCTGCTGCGGCGCGTAAATCGGCTCCAGCCCGCGGTTGGCAAAAAACGACCAATCGGGCTGGCTGCCGTGGGCCGGCAGCGGTGGCAAATCTTCCAGGCCAAACGGAAACACCATCAGCTCACCGGCGCCCAGCGCCCGCATGCGGGTGGCCATCACCTGAGAGTCGCTGGTGGCCAGTGCGCAGGCGCCCAGCACCCGGCGCAGCAGCCAGCGCTGGCCAGCGCTGCGCTGCGGCGTGACAAGGATGTCCGAGCCCCAGGCCGAGCCCACCAGCCGGCCCGGCACGCCCAGAAACCGGGTGGCCAGCCAGGCCAGCGTGCCGTGTGAGGTGAGGTAGTGGGCATGAATCCAGTCGGCCCGCACCGCCCGCAGCCAGCGCGCCAGCCGGGGCAACTGGCGCAGCAAGCCCACATTGCCGCCGGCAAAATCGGGCCGCGTGGCCAGCGCCAGCCGGCGCTGCGCCGGCACCAGGGCATCAAAACCGGGCGCAAAACCGCGCGACGACGCGGCCCACAGCTCGACTTGCGGCGCCAGCGCCCGGGCCCACTTCAACAGGTGCGGGCTGTCGCCGTCGCCCAGCAGCACCAGCCTCATGGCACGCCGCCAGGGCCTGCGCCGGGTTTGGCGGATGGGGCGGATGGGGCGGATGATTCGGATGGGGCAGATGTTGCGGATGGCGCAGATGGGCCGGCCCAGGCTTCGTAGTGCGCGCGCAGCGCCGGGTGAGCGGCCAGCCAGCGCGCGTCACCGTCGCGGGCATCGCCCACCAGCACGGCCGGGTTGCCGGCGATCACCGAGAACTCGGCAAACTCACCGCGCAGCACGCTGCCAGCGCGCACGATGCAGCCCCGGCCCAGCCGGCTGCCGGCCTCGATCAGGCTGTGCGGGCCGATGAAGCAATACGGCCCGATCT
>JANMKO010000298.1:0-1763 GCA_031372085.1 Betaproteobacteria bacterium | reverse complement strand
GCCATCAACGGCGGCAGCGTGGCGATGACGGTGGGCGCGGATGGTTTTTACCAGTTCCTGTTTGCACCGTCGTCACCGCCCAGCTGCACCTTTGCCATCACCGTCACACCGCCGGGCGGCTATGCCGCGCCGTCCACCGCCATCCCGCCCAGCGCCGGCACGCTCAGCCCGCCGGGCGGTGGTGCGGCGGTGTTTTTGGTGCAGCCGCAGGCCGGCGCACCCACCGCCGTGCCGGGCAGTGGCACGACGTACCACCTGTTGATCAGCGCCGGCTCGGCCGTCGCCGCCATCGTGCACCACCACTTGCCCATCGACCCGGCCCTGCCCAGCGGCATCAGCCTGAGCAAGACCGGTGACAAAGCGGTGGCCGAGGTGGGCGATACCGTGCGCTACACCGTCACCGTGCAGTTGACGGCAGGCGCCCGGCCGCGCCAGACCACCGTGGTAGACCGGCTGCCGGCCGGTTTCACGTTGGTGGCCGGCAGCGCGATGGTGGACGGCGTGGCGATTGCCAATCCGCAAGGCGGCGTCGGCCCGGTGCTGGCCTTCAACCTCGGCCCCATGCCGGCCAGCAAGCGCCAGGTTTTGCAATACCGGCTGCGGGTGGGCGTGGGCAGCTCCCAGGGCGACGGCATCAACCGCGCCCGCGCCCATGCCTGCGGCGTGGCCGCCGGCTGTGTGGGGCCGGACGGCCGCACGCCCATCGCCGGCAGCGTGGCCACCAATGACGGCCAACACCGGGTGCGGGTGAGCGGCGGCGTGTTTGGCGCTGAGGCCTGCGTGCTGGGCAAGATTTTTGTCGATTGCAACGGCAACCATGTGCAAGACAGTGAGGAACTGGGCATCCCCGGCGTGCGGCTGGTGCTGAGCGACGGCACGACGCTGATCTCCGACGTCGAGGGCAAATACAGCGTCTGCGGCCTGCCACCGCGCAGCCATGTGCTGCGCGCCGACCCGCACACCCTGCCGCGGGGCGCCCGCTTGACGACCAGCAGCAACCGCAACCTGGGAGATGCCGGCAGCCTGTGGCTGGACCTGAAAAACGGTGAGCTGCACCGCGCCGATTTTGTCGAGGGCAGCTGCAGCAACACCGTGCTGGACCAAGTCAAGGCGCGCCGCGCCCAGGGCGAGGTGAGGGCGCCCGAGACCGAACGCGCCGGCCGGCCGGCGCTGCGCTTCGACAGCAAATCGGCCGGCAAGGATGTCTTGTCCACGCCGCAGCAGGGCACCGACGGGGCCAATCAACGGGCACCGAAGCCGCGTGAAACCGGCGGCGCCGCGCCCGCCGGCCCGGCCCGCACCGACGAACAAAATTTGCCGACACCGGCCTTGCCGATGAACCGACCGCCACCGCCTGGCCGGGCGACCGACAGCGATCCGGCTGCGATCCCCGCTGCCACCAACGCAGGAGGCAGCGATGCAACTCGCTGAACACCTGCTGCTGTCATGCTCCCTCCGCCGGGCAGGGGGAGGGCTGGGGAGGGGGTCGAATGTTGACGGTGAGTTGAACCCCCACCCCCATCCCAACCTTCCCCCTTGCAGGGGGAAGGAGCCCAGCGCCGCGCCTGCCTCAAGGGGTCCACAGGGTCTGAAGCGCACCCGGCTGGCCATGCTGCTGTCGATTTGCATCACCGCCCCTGCGCTGGCCCAGATTGCTGCGCCCAGCAGCGCCCCACCCGCCGGATCGCCCCCCGACGTGCGTTACACGCCGGTCAACGGCGCGGCGCCGCAGCTCTACCCACGCACGCCCGGCCAGGACGACG
>JANMKO010000282.1:0-4157 GCA_031372085.1 Betaproteobacteria bacterium | reverse complement strand
GATGCGGTAACACCACCATCCACGTACAGGATGTGGCCGTTGACAAACCGTGCCGCGTCACTGGCCAAAAACACCGCTGCCGGCGCCAGATCGTCCACCTCGCCCCAGCGCCGGCTGGGCGTGCGGTTGATCAGCCAGGTGCTGAAAGCCGGGTCGTCTGCCAGCGCCTGTGTCAGCTCGGTCTTGAAGTAGCCCGGGCCGATGCCGTTGACGGTGATGCCAAACGGCCCCAGATCAATCGCCATGCCCTTGGTCAGCATCTTGACCGCGCCTTTGCTGGCGGTGTATGGCGCCACGCCGGGCCGGCCCACCTCACTCATCACCGAGCAGATGTTGATGATGCGGCCCGCGCCACGCGGCACCATGCGCTTGGCCACCGCCTGGCCGACGTTGAACATGCTGTCCACATTGGTGCGCATCACCGCCTGCCAGTCGGCGGCTGATAACTCATGGAAGGCACCGCGCCGTTGCAGGCCGGCGTTGTTGACCAGGATGTGCAGGGCGCCGATGTCGGCCTCGATGCGGGCCACGGCGGCCTCAGCGGCGGCGCCGTCGGTGACATCAAAAACGCATTCATGCACCACCAGCCCATCAGCGCGCAGGCGGTTGGCGGCGGCGGCCAGCTTGGCCACGTCGCGGCCGTTCAGCACCACGGCCGCGCCGGCCTGGCCCAGGCCGCGCGCCAGCGCCAGGCCGATGCCCGACGATGAGCCGGTGACCAGGGCCAGCCGGCCGTCGAGACGAAATGTTTGGGGGGTGATCATTTGCAGTCTTCTTCTTGAAGTTGGGCCAGCGCACTGGCCGTGATCTGGTCCACCGGCAGCGCGATGTTGAAGACCAGGGCGTTTTCAGCCGCAGCGGGCGGCTGCAGCGCGCTGAGCTGGCTGTCCAGCAGAGACGCCGGCATGTAGTGGCCGGTGCGGCCCTGCAGCCGGCGGCGCAGTTGCTCAGCGCTGCCGTGCAGGTATACAAAGCGCAGACCGGGGCATGCCGTGCGCAGTTGGTCGCGGTAGCGGCGCTTCAGCGCCGAGCACGACACCACCAGCCCCTGGCCGGCGGCGTGCGCCTGGCCCAGACGGGTGGCGATGGTGCGCAGCCAGTCGGCGCGGTCAGCGTCGGTCAACGGCGTGCCGGCAGCCATCAGCGCCACGTTGCGCGGTGGGTGCAGGCCGTCGCCTTCGATAAACGGCACGCAAAGGGCTTCCGCCAGTTGGGCCCCCACCGTGCTTTTGCCGCAGCCGCTGACGCCCATCACCACCACCATCGGTGGCGGGTGCGGGGATGGCGGCGGCGGCGTGACGGCATCACCGCCCTGGGCGGGTGGCATCAAAGCCGCTGGCCGTTGGCGCCGTCGAACACATGGGCTTTGGCGCCGTCGATCAACAAGTGCACCGTGTCGCCCGGCTGGGCGTTGGTGCGGCCGTGCAGCACCAACACCAGTTGCTGGGCGCCGTTGCCGGCACCAGCGCCAGCGCCAGTATCGGCAACAGCGCCATCACGCCGGCCCACTTGCAGCAGCAACTCGGTCTCGGCGCCGGTGGGCTCAACCACCACCACCTGGGCCGGTATGCCGGCGCTGGCCAGCGTCAAATCACCGGGCCGGATGCCGTAGTGCACTGGTTGGCCGTGCCGGGCGCCGACATCACCACCGGCCAGCCCGGCCACCGGCCACAGCGCGCCCAGGGCCGACACCGCCACCACGCCGCCCTCGATTTGCAGCGTGCCGGCGATCACATTCATCGCCGGTGAGCCGATGAACTGGGCCACAAACAGGTTGCGCGGCTGGTCGTACAAATCCAGCGGTGTGCCGATCTGCTCGATCAGGCCGTCGTGCATCACCACGATGCGGTCGGCCATCGTCATGGCCTCGATCTGGTCATGGGTGACGTAGACGGTGGTGGTTTTCAGCCGTTGGTGCAGGGCCTTGATCTCGGCCCGCATGGCCACGCGCAGCTTGGCGTCCAGGTTGCTCAGCGGCTCGTCGAACAAAAACACCTTCGGGTCGCGCACGATGGCCCGGCCCATCGCCACCCGCTGGCGCTGGCCACCCGACAGCTCTTTGGGGAACCGGTCCAGCAGCGGCCCCAGGTTGAGGATGCGGGCCGCGTTGTCCACCCGCTCGGCGGTCATCGCCGCATCGGCCTTGCGCAGCTTCAGGCTGAAGGCCATGTTCTCGCGCACCGTCATGTGCGGGTACAGCGCATAGCTCTGGAACACCATCGCGATGTCGCGGTCCTTCGATTCAAGATCGTTCACCACCAGGTCGTCGATCAATATCTCGCCGCTGGTGATGTCTTCCAGCCCGGCCAGCATGCGCAGCAGGGTGGATTTGCCGCAGCCCGACGGGCCGACCAGCACCACAAACTCACCGTCCTCGATGTGGAAGCCGATGCCGTGGATCACCTTGACGGCGCCGTAGGCTTTTTCGATGTTGCGGAAGGTGACGGTGGCCATGAATTTTGTTCTTTCGCCCGAATCAGCTCTTGACGGCGCCGGCAGTGAGGCCGCCCACCATGTAGCGCTTGAAGGTGTAATAAATCGCGGCCGGCGGCAGGGCGTAGATCAGGCCGGTGGCCATCAGCAGCTCCCAAGGCGAGTCGTCAGCCGACAAGAAGTGGCCCAGCGCCACCGCCAGCGTCACCTTGTTGTCGTTGCTCAGCAGCAAGAAGGCGTACAGATATTCGTTCCAGGCCAGCAACAGTGAATAGGTGCCCACGGCCACCAGGCTGGGCACCATCAGCGGCAGGTACACCAGGCGGAACAGTTGCAGCGGCGTGGCGCCGTCCATGCGCGCAGCCTCGTCCAGCTCATACGGCAGTTTGTCCGATGCCTGCTTGAGCACCCAGATGCAATACGGTGAGGCGATGGTGACCATTGCCAGGATCAGCGCCCACTGGCTGTTGAGCAGGCCATAGTTGCCCATGGTTTTGTACATCGGTACGGCCAGAAACGCCGCCGGGATGAAGTAGGTGAACAGCGCCAGGTTCATCACCCAGCGCCCGCCAGCCACCTTGAGCCGGCTGATGGCAAAGGCGGCGGTGGTGGCCACCAACAGCGTGAGCGCACCCACCGTCACCGCGATCAGCAATGAGTTGCCCATCTGCACCCAAAAGTGATCGAGGTAGAAGTGCTTTTGCTGAAATACAAAGTCGAAGTTTTGCAAGGTGGGGTGGTCGGGCCACAGCCGGCCCGAGGTGGCTGAATCCCTGGGTGAGATCGCAAACAAAAACAGGTGGTAGACGGGGACGATGGTCCACAAGAAGACGGGGATACCGATCAGCAGCAGCTTGGCCTCGGCAGTGACTTTTTTGAGCGTCAAGCGGCTCATGGCGCCCTCCGCAGAGCCGCCTCAAGGTGGGCGCGCGCCCCCTCGGGGGGCAGCGAACAAAGTGAGCGTGGGGGCCTCATTTCGAAAGCCGCTTCATCATGAAGTAGACCAGCGGCAGCACCGCCGGCAGCGCCACCACGATGGACGCCATCGCCAGATCCACCTGGTCGAGCCGCAGGTAGCGGATGCCCAGCGTGGCCAGCACATGCGTCAGATCGGCCGGGCCGCCGCCGGTGAGCAGGTAGACGCTGTTGAAATCCCCCAGCGTCCAGATCATCGACAAGATGGTGGACGTGAGGTAGAGCGTCTTCATGCTGGGCCAGGTGATGAACTTGAACTTCTGCCAGTTTGTCGCGCCATCCACAGCCGCCGCCTCGTACTGCTCGCTGGGGATGGCCAGCCGGCCGGCGATCAGGATCAGCGTCCAGAACGGCAGTGACTTCCACACGTGCATCACCATCGAGAAGCTCAGCGCCAGGGTCGGATCATTCAGCCAGTTGGGGCCGTCCAGCCCGGTGAGCCGGAAGATCAGGCTGTTGATCACGCCCCACTCGGGGTTCAACATGAAGCGCACCGACAGGATGGTGGGGATGGACGGCAGCGCCCACGGCAGGATGAAGACCAATGACAGTGCCTTGATCCACCAGCGCGACTGGATGAAGAAGCCCGACAACACCATCGCGACACCCATCTTGATGTTGATGGCCACCACCAGAAACACCAGCGTATTGACGGCGGTGCGAAAGAAGATCGGGTCGTCAAACAGCTTGACATAGCTCTCGGGGTGGCGCGCCAGCCACAAGCCGTAGCCCACCGGGTAGAGCACAAA
>JANMKO010000275.1:0-4316 GCA_031372085.1 Betaproteobacteria bacterium | reverse complement strand
AGATCAAGAACGTGCTGCAAAAAAACCCGCAATCGGGTGAGGCCCGGCTGATGCTGGGCCAGTTGATGCACGCCAGCGGCGACATGGCCGGCGCCGAGGCCGAGCTGGTGCGCGCGCTTGAGCTGGGCCAGCCCGAGGGCGCCGTGCTGCCGATGCTGGCCGAGGCCCTGGTGGCGCAACAAAAAGGCGGGCAACTGCTGCAACGCTTTGGCAAAGTGGATTTGCCCGACGCCCGCGCCGACGCCGAGCTGAAAACCCAACTGGCCACCGCCGAGGCCATGGGCGGTGAGCTGGACGCTGCCGAAGACCGGCTCAAGCGTGCGCTGCAACGCGACGCTGGCCACGGCCCGGCACTGCTGCTGCAGGCCCGGCTGGCCAGCGCCCGGGGCGACAACGCCGGCGCATTGGCGCAGTTGAATGCACTGCTGGCGCGCAGCCCCCAGCTGGCCGACGCCTGGATGCTCAAAGGCGAGCTGCTGCTGCGCGCCAACGCCCAAGACACGGCCGGCGCGCTGGCCGCCTACGGCGAGGCGATCAAGCTCAAACCCGATCTGGTGGCCGCACACAACGCGGTGATCATGCTGCACCTGGCCAAGCCCGATGTGCAGGCCGCCAGCCTGCAGTGGGCGCAGCTGCAAAAGGCCGCGCCCAGGCACCCGCAAACGCTGTTTCTGGAGGCCGCGCTGGCCGAGCAGCGCGGCGATTTGAAGCGCGCCCGTGAGCTGACGCAATTGCTGCTGCGCGGTGCGCCCAACAACCCGCAGGTGCTGATGCTGGCCGGCCAGACCGAGCTCAAGCTCAACGCCCTGGGCCAGGCCGAAACGCTGTTTGCCAAAGCCGTGCAACTGCTGCCCAAGGCGCCCGCGCCGCGCCGCCAGCTGGCCCAGGTGCAACTGCGTGCCGGTCAGGCCGACAAGGCCCTGATCACGCTGCGCCCGCTGCTGGACGCCAGCCCGCCCGACGCCCAGGCGCTGACGCTGGCTGCCCAGGCCCAGCTGATGACCGGCGACAGCAAGGGCGCCGAGGCCAACTTTGCCCGCGCCGCCAAACTGCAACCCACCGACACGCGGGTGCGCACCACGCTGGCCCTGTCGCAACTGGCCAGGGGCCAGGACGCCGCCGGCCTGGCCGAGCTGCAGGCCATCGCCGCTGGCGACAAAGGCGCCACCGCCGACATGGCGCTGATCACCGCCCGGATGCGGCGCGCTGACTTTGCCGGCGCGCTGAAAGCGGTGGACGCGCTGGCCGCCAAGACGCCCGACAAGCCGCTGGCCGACCAGTTGCGCGGCCGCATCGCGCTGCAGCGCAACGATGCGGCGGGTGCGCGCAAGGCGTTTGAGGCGGCGCTGGCCAAAAGCGCTGACTTCATGCCCGCACTGGCCGGCCTGGCCGCACTCGATCTGCAAGACAAGCAGCCGGCGGCGGCCAAAGCCCGGTTTGAGGCCGTGCTCAAACGCAACCCGAAAAACACCGCCGCGATGATGGCGCTGGCCGAGATCGGCGCCCGCTCGGGTGCCAAGCCCGAAGAAGCCGTGCAGTGGCTTGAGCAGGCGATCAAGACCGACCCGACTGACGTGACGCCGCGTGTGCTGCTGATCGATCACTACCTGGGCAGCCGCCAGACCAAGCCGGCACTCAATGCCGCGCAGGCCGCGCTGGCCGCCGTGCCCGACAACGCCGAGCTGCTGGACCGGCTGGGCCGGGCCCAGCTGATGGCCGGCGACACCCAGCAGGCGGTCACCACCTTCAACAAGCTGGCCGGGCTGAACCCCAAATCAGCGCTGCCCCAGCTGCGCCTGGCCGACGCCCACGCGCTGGCCAAAAACACCACCGCGATGGCCGCCGCCGTGCGCCGGGCCGGCGAGATCGCGCCCAAGTCACTGCAGGTACAGCAGGCCATGGCCAACCTGGCGCTGATCGAGAACAAACCCGCACAGGCCCTGGCCCTGGCCCGCACGGTGCAGGCCCAGCGGCCCGACGAGGCGGTGGGCTTCAGCATGGAGGGCGACATCGAGCTGCGCCAGAAAAACTGGGACAACGCCGCCGCCGCGCTGCGCAAGGCGCTCACCCGCCGCCAGCCGGGCGACAGCGCGCAGCGCCTGCACACGGCGCTGGCCGCCGGCAAAAAAACCGCCGAGGCCGACAAGCTGGTGGCCGAGCACCGCAAGGCGCAGCCCGACGACCGGGCGTTTGAGCTGTACCTGGGTGACGTGGCGCTGGCCAACAGCAACCTGGCGCTGGCCGAGCAGCAATACCAGCGTGTGCTGGACGGCCAGCCCGACAACGTGCTGGCGCTGAACAACCTGGCCTACGTGATGGCGATGCAAAAAAAGCCCGGCGCGGTGGCGCTGGCCGAGCGGGCCGAGAAAATCGCCCCCGACACCCCCGCGCTGATGGACACGCTGGCGTTTGCCCTGGCCGCCGAAAACCAGTTGCCCCGCGCGGTGGCGCTGCAAACCAGGGTGGTGGCGGCCGCGCCCGACGCGCCGCAGTTCCGCCTGCAACTGGCCAAGCTGCAAATCCAGGCTGGCGACAAGCCCGGCGCGCGCAGTGAGCTGGCCAAACTGGCCAAACTCGGGCCCGGCTTTGCGCGCCAGGCCGAGGTGGCGGCGCTGTTGAAGGACCTGGGCGTTTGAAGGCACCCGCGGCGCGCGGCCGGCGCCGTCAAGGCCCGCGCACCGCGCCGATGTCGGCCGCCGGCCGGGCACCCAACGCCAAGCCGAAATAGTCAAACGGTGGGGCGTCGGCGGCGCTGCCGGCGTTGCTGGCGGCCGAGCCCGGTTTGAGCCTGAAGTCGGTGGCCGCAAAGCCTGCCGGGTTGGCAAACAGCGGGTCGGCGTACACGTCTCCCGGCCCGGCCGCCGCCGCCGGCCCGGCGCTGAACCACAGGTTGTTGCGCAGCGTG
The DNA here is from genome assembly GCA_031372085.1 of Betaproteobacteria bacterium. Taxonomy (GTDB): domain Bacteria; phylum Pseudomonadota; class Gammaproteobacteria; order Burkholderiales; family Burkholderiaceae_C; genus Pseudaquabacterium. Next base: position 1,411 of record JANMKO010000275.1, on the reverse strand, counting down.
ATGCCCACGGCGTTGTCCACCGCGCTGACGCGCTTGCCCACGGTGGACGCCGTCCAGTAAAAAATATTGTTGGCAAACACGGTGTCCTGGTGCGCGGTGCGTGGATCGGCCAGGCAGGCGGCGGCGTTGCCGGCATCGGCACATCGCGCGCCCAGCGCCAGCAGTGACTCGGTGCCCCCGACAAAGGTGTTGTTGACGATGCGCATGCCCTTCATGCCGTCACCGCCGCCGTTGTCGTAGGCATAGCTGCCGTAGAAAAACGCCTGCCGCGCGTTGACGATGATGTTGTTGCGGATGACGTTGTTGCGCAGGTGGGGCTGCGGCCGGCCGGTGTAGCTGTCGGTCTCGGCGGCCACCTGGATGCCACTGCCCGACATCGGCTGGCCGCCGCTCCAGACGGTGACCGGGCAATCGGCAAAAAACGCCGGGTTGTTGTGCACCACCAGGTTGGCCTCGACCAGTGATTCACTGGTGGTGTCGAGGTACAGGCCCGGTGAGCAGCTGTTGGACACCGTGTTGCCCACCGCCCAGATGCGCAGGCCGATGATGCCGATGCCCTCGCCGATGGTGGCGTCAATGCGGTTGTTGCGCAGCGTGATCTGGTCGCCAAAGGCGCTGATGCCCTGGCCCCACGGCGGCAGGTTGTGGGGCGGCCTGAAGTCCGCCTTTTTCCAGCGCGCATTGGTATTGCGGATGCGGTTGCCCTCGATCACCACCTGGTAGGCCGGGGTGACGGTGGGGTCAGGCGGGTAAAAGCCGGGGTAGACGGCGATGCCGGTGCCACCCATGTTGCGCACCGTGCTGTTGAGCACCCGCACATGGTGCACGCCCAGCAGCAAGAAGCCGTTGCTGGCAAAGCCGTCACAGGTGATGTGGCGCAGGTCGAGGTAGCTGCCCGGTGTGGCAATGCAGGCCGGGCCGTTGTTGTCGAGCTGGCCAGCGCCCAGGATGACCACGCGGTCGGGCCGGCCGGCGGTGCGCTCGGTCGGCCGCACCACGATCCAGTTGTCGGCCGTGCCGTTGACCGGCAGCCAGGTACCGCCGGCCCAGCGGTAGGTGCCGCCGTCGATCCAGACGGTGGTGCCCGGCACGGCGCTGGCAGCGGCGCGCTGCAATGTGGCAAAGGGCCGGGCGCGGCTGCCGTCATCGCTGTCGTTGCCGGTGGTGGCCACGTACAGGGCCTTGCCGTTGGGCTGCTGGCGTACCTCCAGCCGGGCACCGGCACGTGGCACGGCAGCGCTGTCGGTGGGCGTGCTGTCGGCGGGCGTGCTGTCGGTGGACGTGCTGGCAGCGGCTTGGGCGCTGGACATGGCGCTGGACTTGGCGGTGCCGATGGCGCCATCGGCCGCGGCTGTGGTCACGGCGGTGGCGGTGGAGGTGGCGCTGGCGGCGTTGCGCAGCCCATCGTCCC
>JANMKO010000252.1:0-8427 GCA_031372085.1 Betaproteobacteria bacterium | reverse complement strand
GGCCAGCAACGAAACCCACGCCGTGGCCCAGCGCTACGCCCGGCGCGCTGGGCTCGACCGCTACAGCTTTTTGCAGCCCGATGTCTGGCAGGCGGTGCAAGAGCGGCAGCGGGCGATGCTCAAGCTGTTGGTGCGCTTGGGCTGGGCCGATCTGTCGCGCTTGCGCGTGCTGGAGGTGGGTTGCGGTGCCGGCGGCAACCTGCTGGAGCTGCTGCGCCTGGGCTTTGCGCCCGAGCACCTGCTGGGCGCCGAGCTGCTGCCCGAGCGCCTGGCGCAGGCGCGCCGGGTGCTGCCGGCCGCTGTCACGCTGTGGGGTGGTGATGCCAGCCTGCTGGCCATCGAACCCGCCAGCCGCGACATCGTGCTGCAGTCCACCGTGTTCTCGTCGCTGCTGGACGACGCCTTCCAGCAGCGGCTGGCGCAGGCGATGTGGCGCTGGGTGGCGCCGGGCGGCGGCGTGCTTTGGTACGACTTCACCGTCAACAACCCGCGCAATCCGGACGTGCGCGGCGTGCCGCTGGCGCGGGTGCGGCAGCTATTTCCGCAAGCGCGGGTGGTGAGCCGCCGCATCACGCTGGCGCCGCCGCTGGCCCGCGTGCTGTGCCGGCTGCACCCGGGGCTGTACCCGGTGGCCAATGCGCTGCCGCTGCTGCGCACGCATGTGCTGGTGTGGCTGCAAAAACCGCTGGCCGGGTAGGGCGTCGCCGCCGGGCCAGGCGCGGCGCCGGCTTCAGGCTTCAGGGTCGATGCGGGCAAACACGTCGGCCATCGGCACCTGGCAAGCCATGCTGGCCGCCACCAAAAAATCATCCTGGCTCATGTCGTGGAACACCCACAAATCATCTGCACCGCGTCGAAACCCTTCCACCCGCCGCGTCTCGGGATCGACCAGGATGTATTCACGCAGCGCTTCGATGCGGCGGTAGAGCGCGAACTTCTGGCTGCGGTCATAGGCTTGCGTGCTGGGGCACAGCACCTCGATCACCAGCGTGGGTGCGCGGAAGATCAACTCGGTGGCCAGATCGGCCTTGTCGCAGGTGACAAACACATCGGGGTAGAGGATGGCTTCATTGGCAATCTGGATCTTCATGCCTTCGGCGAAGACCTGGCAGGGCGAACCATCCAGCAAATTTCCGAAGTGCCGATTCAGATTGGAAACGACTCGACCGTGCGTACGCCGCCCCCCCGCCATCGCAAAAATCTCACCCCGGTAGAACTCGTTGCGCTCCGGCTGAGCGTTCTCCCAGGCCAGAAACTCATCCAGCGTCAACTTCTCCAGCGCCAAAGCCATGTTGCAGCCCTCCTTGTCCGGGATTGTGAACCCGAGAACCGGGCACGGCCGCACCAGGCCGAACCGTAAAATCAACCACCCTTCCTGCCAGCGCCTGCCCCCGCATGACCGACCTCCACCCGCCCGATTTACCGTTTCTACCCTTCGCCCTGCCCGAGATCGGCGACGAAGAGATTGCCGAGGTGGTGCACACGCTCAAAAGCGGTTGGGTGACCACCGGCCCCAAGGCCAAGCGGTTTGAGGCCGACTTTGCCGCCTGGCTGGTGCAGTGCAGCGACGAAGACCCGGCGGCGCTGCACTGCCTGGCCGTCAACTCGGCCACCGCCGGCCTGCACCTGGCGCTGGAGGCACTGGGCATCGGCCCGGGTGACGAGGTGATCACCACCACCCACACCTTCACCGCCACCGCCGAGGTGGTGCGCTACCTGGGGGCCGACGTGAAGCTGGTCGATATCGACCCGGCCACGCTCAACATCAGCCCGGCGCTGATCGAGGCCGCCATCACGCCGCGCACCAAAGCCATCATGCCGGTGCACTACGCCGGCCTGGCCGCCGACATGCCCGCCATCCTGGGTATCGCCCGGCGCCACGGTCTGCGCGTGGTGGAAGACGCCGCGCATGCGCTGCCCACCACCAGCGCCGGCCAGCGCGTGGGCACGCTGGCCAGTGATGCCACGGTGTTCAGCTTTTACGCCAACAAGACCATCACCACGGGTGAGGGCGGCATGCTGGTGACGCGCAACGCCGCGCTGGCCCAACGGGCCCGGGTGATGCGCCTGCACGGCATGAGCCGCGACGCCTTCGACCGCTTTACCGCCACCGTGCCCAGCTGGTATTACGAGATCGTGGCGCCGGGGTTCAAGTACAACCTGACGGATATTGCGGCGGCGCTGGGCATTCATCAGCTCAAAAAAGCCTGGCGTTTTCAACAACAGCGCCAGGCGTTGGCAATGCAGTACCACCGGGCGCTGGCCGGCCTGCCCCTGCTGCTGCCACCCCGCCCGCGCCAGGGCGATCTGCACGCCTGGCACTTGTATGTGGTGCGGCTGAGTGATGCCGCGCCGATCAGCCGCGACGGGTTCATCGAGCGCCTGTTTGCCGCCGGCATCGGTTGCAGCGTGCACTACATCCCGCTGCACTTGCAGCCGTACTGGCGTGATCGCTACCAGCTGGATGCCGCGCAGTTTCCGCACAGCCAGCATGCGTTTGAGCGTCTGGTCAGCCTGCCGATGTATTCCCGCATGACCGAGGCCGACGTGCAGCGCGTGGCCCAGGCGGCGCGGGCGGCGCTGGCCGGTTGAGGGCGTGGGCAGTGTGGGCAAAAGGGCATTCGATCTGGTGGCAGCCGCCGCCGGCCTGCTGCTGCTGGCGCCGTTGCTGCTGCTGCTGGCGCTGCTGATCAAGCTGGACACGCCCGGGCCGGTGTTCTTTCGCCAGGTGCGGGTGGGGCGCGGCGGCAGGCATTTTCGTATCTTCAAATTCTGCACGATGGCGGCGGAGCAGGCCGGCGGCGCGGCGCAATTGACGGTGGCCGGCGATGCCCGCATCACCCGCACGGGCCAGTGGCTGCGGCGCTACAAGCTCGATGAGCTGCCGCAATTGATCGACGTGCTGCGCGGCACGATGAGCCTGGTGGGCCCGCGCCCCGAAGTGCCGCACTACGTGGCGCGCTACCCGGCCGGCTGGCGTGAGCGCGTGCTGAGCGTGCGCCCCGGCATCACCGATTTTGCGTCGGTGCACTACCGCGATGAGAACGAGTTGCTGGCCCGTGCCGCCGACCCCGAGCGCGAGTACCTGGACGTGATCCTGCCGTCCAAGCTGCGCTACGCGCTGCACTACGTGGACAACCTCACCCTGGCCGATGATCTGAAGGTGCTGGGCCTGACGTTGCGCACCGTGTTCATCCCGTCATTCCCGGCTTCAAGGAGGTTTATTGCCATGAGCGACAGCAAGGTCTGGGGCGGGCTTGATCGGGCCATGTCGGCCCTGCATCCGCAGCGGCGTTGGGTTTCTGGCCTGGCCGACGCGGCCACCGTGCTGCTGTGCTGGCACCTGACTTACCTGTTCCGGCTGGGTTTTGAGCGCTACCAGCCCGGCCGGCCCTGGTATGACGACTACGTCTCGTTTGGTGTGGTGGCGGCGTACCTGCTGTGTCTGGCGGCCAGTGGCGTGCCGCGTGGCCTCTGGCGCTATTTTGGTTTTGACGATCTGCGGCGCATCACGCTGGCCTGCCTGGCGGCCGGGCTGCTCAGTGCCGTGGCGGTACTGATGGCCCAGCTCACAGCGGTGGCGCGCGCCGTGCTGTTGCTGCACCCGCTGTTCTGCATTGCTGCGCTCAGCATGGTGCGCATGGCCTACCGCATGGTCTGGGAGCACGCCCGGGCCCAGGCCAACGGCCAGGCCGACGAGCCGCGCCGCGCCATCGTGCTGGGCGCCGGTGAGGCGGCGCGGCGCCTGGTGGCAGGCGTGCATCTGCGTGATGGCTGGGTGGTGCTGGCGCTGCTGGACGACGACCCGGCCAAGCGCGGCTCACGGGTGGGCGGCCTGCCAGTGCTGGGGCCGCTGGCCGACTTGCTGCTGCCGCACATCCGTGCCGAGGCCACCCATGTGATCGTGGCGATGCCCGGCGCCAGCGCAGACCAGCGTGCGCAGGCCATCGCGCTGGCGCGGCAGGTGGGGTTGCAGGTGTTGACGGTGCCGAGCCAAAGCGAGTTGCAGGCTGAAGCTTGAATGCCGGCGCGGCGCCTGATGGCGCTGTACAAATTCAAGATTCGAACTTGAAACTGTACAAATTGCAGCCCCGCCATTGCCCATCAGACCAAGGTGGCCCCATGTGGCCTAACGGGGCATGCCCAAATGAACCAATATGGCCTCTTCAACCGCAAGCATGTCGGTTTTGGACAAGCTGCCAAGCTGGCTTTTGAGCCTCGCTTTGTCAGCGGCCATGATTTGATCCGCCATCGCCTTTGACGGCTTGCCCGCCACTGTCACCGCAGCCTCGCCTGGGTAGTGGCGGCTTGTGTTGCTGGTCAGTGGCACCACCACCACTCGCGCCAGATTTCGGTTCGCTGCGTCGTTGCTCACGATTACCGCCGGCCTGGTTTTGCGGATTTCACTGCCCACGGCAGGCTCAAATTCAACCCACCAAAGCTCACCGCGCCTCACTCGACATGTCCTTGGCCAGCGCGTTGGCCCATTCCAGTGCTTCGGTCTCGCGGTCACAGTCTGCCGCCATGGCCTGATAACCGTCGTCCAGCTTGTTGCCGGTGACATGCGGCCTGACCAGGTCTTCAATGAACTGGCTCATCCGGCGTTTGCCAACAGTGCGGTACAGCCCCTCATAAACAGCCTCATCCAGGGTGATCGTCATTCGTTTGTGCATCATCGGCTCCGGTTACACGTTGAACGTACAACGCATTATCGTGCCGGCAAGTGATTTTCAATCTGCGGACTGACGATCTCAACGCGCCTGCAACGCCGTCGCCACTTCGCGGTTTACCTCATCGGCGGGCCTGAACTCGGGCACCAAGTTGCGGATCTGGCGCAGCATCGCGGATTCCTCGTTGCTGTTGCACGCTGTGCGCAGGGATTCAAGCATCTTGTCGAGCAGCGCCGGGTCGATGTGGCGCTCTCGGGCGCACAGGATGCGGGGGTGGCCGCTGGGCACCACGTCATCACCGATCAGCAGTTCTTCAAACAGCTTTTCACCTGGGCGCAGGCCGACAAACGTGATCTCGATGTCGCCATCGGGCTCGGCCTCGGTGCGCTCGGTCATGCCGCCCAGCCGGATCATCGAGCGGGCCAGGTCGGCAATGCGCACCGCATCGCCCATGTCCAGCACAAACACCTCACCGCCGCGCGCCATGCCGCCGGCCTGGATCACCAGTTGAGCGGCCTCCGGGATCAGCATGAAGTAGCGAATGATGTCGGGGTGGGTGATGGTGATCGGCCCGCCGGCGCTGATCTGCTTCTTGAACAGCGGCACCACCGAGCCCGACGAGCCCAGCACATTGCCAAAGCGCACCATCGAGAACACGGTTTTGGCGCCAGCGCGCTGCGCCGCCGCCTGAAAAATCAACTCGGCCGCCCGCTTGGACGCGCCCATCACATTGGTGGGCCGCACCGCCTTGTCGGTGGAGATCAGCACGCAGGTCTCAACCTTCAAACTCAGCGCGGCGCGGGCCACGGCGAGGGAGCCAAAAACATTGTTCTTGATGCCCTGCTGCATATTGCTTTCGACCATCGGCACATGCTTGTAGGCAGCGGCGTGGTAGACGGTCTGCACCTGGTGATCACGCAGCAGCCGCAGCAGCAAGGCCTCGTCCAGCACCGAGCCCAGGCAGGCCACCAGTTCGGTGCTGCGTGCCAGGGCCAACAACTCCTGGTCAATGGCGTACAGGCTGAACTCGGCATGGTCGAACAACACCAGGCGCCGCGGGTGCTGCGACAGGATTTGCCGGCAAAGCTCACTGCCGATCGAGCCACCCGCGCCGGTGACCATCACCACCTTGCCGGCAATGTTGCGGGCAAACAGATCGGGCCGGGGCGCCACCGCGTCGCGGCCCAGCAGATCGGCCACGTCCAGATCGCGGATGTCGGACACGCTGGCATGGCCGTCCACCAGCTCAACCAGGCCGGGCAGAATCTTCACCGGCAGCCCTGTGCCTTCCAGGTTTTCGATCAGCCGGCGCTTTTGCGCCGCGCTGGCCGACGGGATGGCCACCACGATCTGGTCTACATCGTGACGGTCAATCGCTTCTTTCAGTGCATGGGGTGAATACACCTTCAAGCCGGCCACCGTCTTGCGGTGCAGCACGGCCCGGTCATCAAAAAAGCACACTGCCTTGTATTCGAGGCTGAATTGCATGGTTTGCGCCAACTGCGCTCCGGCGTCCCCGGCGCCGTAGATGGCGGTGCGCAGGCGCGGCAGCCCGACCCGTTTGAGGCCCTGCCGCAGCACCGCCCGGGCGATAAAACGAGAGGTGATGACGTAGGTGAACGCCATGAACCAGAACACCAGCAAGGCCGAGCGCGGAATGATGCTGATGCCGAAAGCCAACGCCAGCGCGTACATGATGAGCACCACCACCGCCAGCGCCAGACACGACCGCACGATCACCCGGATGTCGATGTAGCGCACCACCGTGCGGTACAGGCCGGCATAACCCAGCACCGGCAAGGTAAGCAGGCCAAGAATCAGTTGCGCCAGCGGCGCGGTGGTCAGCGCTGCATCCAGTGAGCCCAGCCGCAAGGCGATCGAGGCCAGCAGGCAGCCGGGCAAAAACAGCGCATCGCTGCTGATCATCAGCGCGATCTTGTAGCCGGGTGGCAGCGCCGCCAGTTTCTTGCCGATGGCAAATCGAACCATGGTTAGCAATACCCCTTTGTATTTTTGAACTGGCTCGACGAAAGAATATGGTAAATCTGAATATGGCCGTGTTCGATACTGATTGCCTCGACGGCCATGCCCGGTACCAGCAACGGCGATTCAATATACGCGACAGTCCGACCGGGCAGATCGCCGCGCATCGTGCAGCGTGACGATACGGCTGACTGCGGTACCACCACCGGTTCAACAATCACGTATCGCGCAAGGGCGGCGTGGCCGGGCCTTGACATCTAGACCGATTGCAGCACAAGGCCGCTCACCGCCATTTCTTGGCCCGCGCGCAACACCGCACCTTCGGCCAGCCAGGCGCCGTCATGCAGCACGGCGCCGCCGGCCATGCAGGCGCCCACACCCAGGTGGGCAAAGGCGCCGACCCGGGCATGATGATCGACTACGGCGGCGGCATTGACGATGGCCCCTTCACCCAATTGCGCCTCGGTGCCGACCACCGCCCCGGCCATCACCATCGCGCCAGCGCCGAGCACCGCATGGCGGCTGACAAGCGCCCGCGGATGCACCACGGTGGCCAATGCGTAGCCGGCAGCGCGCGCCACAGCGCACAGCTCTCGGCGTCGGGTGTTGTCGCCGATGGCCACTACCAGCAGCGCATGGTGTTCACGCAGCGCCGCCAGATCGGCCAGGCGGCCCAAAACGGCATGGCCCAGCACAGGGCCCAGCGCCGGGCCCCGGTCATCGACAAAACCCGCCACCGCATGCTGGCCACCGGCGATCAAGGCATCGGCGACCGAGCGGCCAAAGCCACCCGCACCCACAATCAACACGCTGCTGGCCCCGGCCATCAAGCCTGCCCCGCCCGGTCGCCGGCCTTGTAGCGCAGCGCCAGCCACAGCAGCGGGGCATACGACACCAGCACGCCCAACACACCATCGAGCCAGTGCAGCGCCACCGCCACCGCCAATGGCAGCAGCCAAAAGGTATTGATGGTCACCACCGCCAGCGACACCGCCTTGTGCGACGCATACTGGCGCGCGGCGTACTGGTAGGCATGGCTGCGGTGCGCCACATTAAAACGCTCGCCGCGCTTGACGCGGCGCACCAGCGTGGTGGTGGCGTCCACCATGAAGCAGCCGCCCAGGATGAACCAGGCCCAGAACAAATGCGCCTCGGTGCGCGCACTCCAAAGTGCCAGCAGCGCCACCACCAGCCCCAGAAAACCACTGCCCGCATCGCCCATGAAGATGCGCGCGGGGGGGAAGTTCCAGACCAGAAAACCGGCCACACAAGCAGCAAACAGCAGCGCCACCGGCCAATCACCGGCCGGTTGCACCAGCCACCAGACCAGCGCACCGCCCAGGCTGACGCCGATCGCCTCCAGGCTGGCCAGGCCGTCGATGCCGTCCATGAAGTTGAACAGGTTGATCGACCACACCAGGTGCAGCGCCGCCAGCAGCAGTCCCGCAAAACCCAGACTGATCGTGACGCTCAGTATCGGCACGGGTGGTATGGGGCCCATCCAGGCCAGCACCCAGACGGCGGCAGCAAGGTGGCCGAGAAAGCGCCAGCGCGCCGGCAGGCCGCTGCGGTCGTCGATGAAGCCTAGCGCGGCCACCAGCAAGCCGCTGCCGAGGATGGCGATGCACAGCGCTGGCGCGGCCTGGCCCGTCAAGCCCAGCCAGGCGACCAGCAGCAGGAATGAGGCGACGATGGCAATGCCGCCGCCGCGTGGCATGGGCACGCTGTGCGAGCTGCGCTCGTTGGGGTGGTCGAGCAACTCGGCTGACAGGGC
>JANMKO010000225.1:0-2379 GCA_031372085.1 Betaproteobacteria bacterium | reverse complement strand
GAACGCGCCGCGCATCATGCTGTTGGTCATCGCGGTGTCGTTGTCCTTCACGCCGCGCCAGTGCATGCAGAAGTGGTCGGCCTCCATCACGATGCCCAGGCCGTCGGGCTTGACACGCTCTTGCAGCGCATCCGCCAGCATCACCACCGCCTCTTCCTGGATTTGCGGCCGGCTCATCACCCAGTCACAGACCCGGGCGTATTTGCTCAGGCCGATCAGGTTGGAATGCTCGTTGGGCAGGATGCCGATCCAGACCCGGCCCAGGATGGGGCACAGGTGGTGTGAGCAGGCACTGCGCACGGTGATCGGGCCGACGATCATCAGCTCATTCAAGCGCGACGCGTTGGGGAACTCGGTGACCACCGGCATCGGCACGTAGCGGCCGTTGAACACCTCGTCGATGAACATCTTGGCCACCCGCTGCGCCGTCTCGCGGGTGTTGTGGTCGCTGTGGGTGTCGATCACCAGCGCTTGCAGCACTTTTTGCAGGTTGGCCTGCACCTCGGCCTTCAGCTCGGTGAGTTCACCGTCGCGGATGTGCTCGGCGATGTTGTCGTTGGCGTGGTACCTGCAGCCCGCAGTGACCAGGCGATACCGGATGCGCTCACTGGCCGGCAGGCGGGCCAGCTCATCGTCACTGCGAAAGATTTTGGAGGTGTCCAGCATGGCGTGGGGTAGTGGCCAAAAGGGAGGGGGGCCTGATTGTGCGGCCCCGGTCAGGCCCGCGCCAGCCAGGGATAGACTGATTCAATGCCGACGCATGCCCCCTCACCACCGCTGCACCGCTTGCTGTTGCAGACGGCCGATGCGGTGGCGGCGGTGCGGGCCGGGCGCTCACTCACCGAGTGGCTGGCGCAATGCCCGGCTGATTTGCGCGCCGGCACCCAGGCGCTGAGTTTCCAGGTGCTGCGCGCGCTGGGCGGGGCCGAGGGCCTGCTGGCGCTGATGGCAGCCAAGCCGCCGCCGCCCGCTGTGGCGGCGCTGCTGGTCACCGCGCTGGGCCTGCTGTGGCCCAGCGACGTGCCGCCGCCGTATGCCGAGCACACGCTGGTAGACCAGGCCGTCAGCGCCGCCCGGGCCCGCACGCCGGCAGCGGCCAATTTTGTCAACGCCGTGCTGCGCCGCTTCTTGCGGGAGCGCCCGGCGCTGCTGGCACAGGCGCAGCAGCAGCCGGTGGCCGCGCACAACCACCCGCTGTGGTGGATAGACCGGCTGCGCCACGATTGGCCCGCCCAGTGGCCCGCGCTGCTGGCCGCAGCCAACCGGCACCCGCCGATGGTGTTGCGGGCCAATGCACTGCGCGGCACGGCGGCCGATTACCGGGGCCGGCTGGCCGCCGCCGGCCGCGCCGCCAGCTTGGTGGACGACGCGCTGATCGGCAGCCAGGCGCTGCTGCTGGCCGAGCCCTGCGCGGTGCAATCGCTGCCCGGTTTTGCCGACGGCGACGTGTCGGTGCAGGATTTGTCGGCCCAGCGGGCGGCGCCGCTGCTGCTGGGCGGTGGCGCCAGCGGGCTGGCGCGGCTGCCGCCCGGCGCCCGGGTGTTGGACGCCTGCGCCGCGCCGGGCGGCAAGACCGCGCATTTGCTGGAGCTGGCCGGCCACGGCCGGCTCGGCGGCAGCGCTGGGTCGGGCGGCATCGACCTGCTCGCGCTCGAAAGCGACGCCCGGCGCCTGGTGCGGGTGCAATACACCCTCACCCGCCTGCGGCTGCCGGCCGCCGGTGTGGGCGCTGGCGCGGCTGCGGGTGTGGGTGTGAACGCGGGTGCGGGCGCGGGTGCGGCTGCGGCTGCGGCTGCCGGTGCCGCCAGCCGCGTCACCCTGCAAGCCGCCGACGCCCGCCAGCCAGCGCAGTGGTGGGACGGCCGGCCGTTTGACGCCATCCTGCTGGACGCGCCCTGCACCGCATCGGGCATCGTGCGCCGCCACCCTGACGTGCGCTGGCTGCGCCGGCCCGAGGACGTGGCCGCGCTGGCCGCTGTGCAGCGCGCGTTGCTGGACGCGCTGTGGCCGCTGCTCAAGCCCGGTGGCCGGCTGGTGTACGCCACCTGCTCGGTTTTCAAGGCCGAGGGCCAGCAGCAGATCGATGCTTTTTTGCAACGCCATGCCGGCCAGAACCCCCAGCACAGCCCGGCGTCGCCAGGCCACCTGCTTGGCTTGCCGGACAATCCAAATTCGCCGGCTTTGCCGCCTGCCGGCGACGGTTTTTTCTACGCGGTGATCCACAAACCTTGAGCCGCCCCTGCCGATGCGCCGCGTGTTGTTGCACTTGCCGCTGCTGCGCATCGCCCACCAGGCCCTGGCCTGGCTGCTGCTCGGCACGCTGTTGCTGGCCAGCGGCGCCGCCCGGGCCCAGACGGTTGAACTCAAATCGCTCAAACT
>JANMKO010000189.1:0-2057 GCA_031372085.1 Betaproteobacteria bacterium | reverse complement strand
GCCCGGGCCGGCCTGGTGGGCGTGGACGAGACGACGATCCAGTACGTCAAAGGCCGGCCGTTTGCGCCCCGGGGCCTTGAGTTTGAGCAGGCCGCCGCGCTGTGGCGCACGCTGCGCAGCGACGACGGCGCGTTTTTTGATGCGGTGGTCGAGCTGGACGCCAGCCAGCTCAAACCCCAAGTCACCTGGGGCACCAGCCCCGAGATGGTGCTGGCCATCGATGAGCGCATCCCCGACCCCGACAAAGAAAAAGACGACACCAAGCGCAGCGCCATCGAGCGCGCATTGGTCTACATGGGGCTGGAGCCCAATAAATTGATTGCCGACATCCGCATCGACAAGGTCTTCATCGGCAGCTGCACCAACAGCCGCATCGAGGACATGCGCGAGGCCGCCGCCGTGGTGCGCCGCATCGGCGGGCGCATTGCCGGCAATGTCAAGCTGGCGCTGGTGGTGCCGGGCTCGGGCCTGGTCAAGGCCCAGGCCGAGGCCGAGGGGCTGCACGAGGTCTTCAAGGCCGCCGGCTTTGAGTGGCGTGAGCCCGGCTGCAGCATGTGCCTGGCGATGAATGCCGACCGGCTGGAGCCCGGTGAGCGCTGCGCGTCCACCAGCAACCGCAATTTTGAAGGCCGGCAGGGCGCTGGCGGCCGCACCCACCTGGTGAGCCCGGCGATGGCCGCTGCCGCTGCCTTGAACGGCCACTTTGTCGACATCCGACGGGTATGAGGCCCACCCCCGCAGCGCCTTCGGCGCTCCCCCTCAAGGGGGCGCCGCCAGTGGCCCGGCAGAGCCGGCTCCACGGCGTCCGCTTGCTGCCGTCTGCCGTGTCTGACCTGTCAGGAGTTTGATCCAATGCAAGCCTTCACTGTGCACCAGGGCCTGGTGGCGCCGATGGACCGGGCCAATGTGGACACCGACGCCATCATCCCGAAGCAGTTTTTGAAGGCCATCGCCCGCACCGGCTTTGGCCCCAATCTGTTTGACGAGTGGCGCTACCTGGACAAAGGTGAGCCCGGCCAAGACCCGGCCTCACGCCGGCCCAACCCAGACTTTGTGTTGAACCAGCCTCGGTACGCCGGCGCGTCGGTGCTGCTGGCGCGCAAGAACTTTGGCTGCGGCTCCAGCCGCGAGCACGCGCCCTGGGCGCTGGGCCAGTACGGCTTTCGGGCGCTGATTGCGCCCAGCTATGCCGACATCTTTTTCAACAACTGCTTCAAGAACGGCATCCTGCCCATCGTGCTGGCCGAGCCGGCGGTGGCGCAATTGTTTGACGAGGTGCTGGCCTTCCCCGGCTACCAGTTGACGCTGGATTTGCCACGCCAGGTGGTCGTCAAGCCCGACGGCAGTGAGTTGCCGTTTGAGGTGCAGACCTTCCGCAAATACTGCCTGGTCAACGGCTTTGACGACATCGGCCTGACTTTGCGCCATGCCGACAAGATCAAGGCTTTTGAGGCCGAGCGGCTGGCCAGGATGCCCTGGCTCAGCCACCGCGAGCTGTGAGCCCTGGCGGTGCCGATGAAGCGCTGGTTCCACCGCGTGGTGCTGGGCCGGCTGTGGCTGACGTTTCTGGTGATGGGTTTGAGCTTTTTTGCCTTTGGTGTCGGCTCACTGAACCTGTTCTACCTGTTCAGCGCCAACGCCGATCTGCTGCTCACCCACGGTTGGCTGGCGGTGATGGAGGGCGGTTTGTGGCAACTGGCCCAGTTGCTGGCCACCGGCTATGCGTCGATGGCCGCCTACACCGTGTTCAAAGCCTGTGAATACCGACTGGCCCACTGGCTGGCGGATGACTGAGAGAGAAAAATGATGAAAATCGCCATCCTGCCCGGCGACGGCATCGGCACTGAAATCATGGCCGAGGCGGTGAAGGTGTTGAAGGTGCTCGATCTGCCGTTTGAGCTGGAAACCGCGCTCGTCGGCGGCGCGGCGTTTGAGGCCCACGGCCACCCGCTGCCCGACTCCACCCTCAACCTGGCCCGGGCCGCCGACGCGGTGCTGTTTGGCGCCGTCGGCGACTGGAAGTACGACACGCTCGACCGCCCGCTGCGCCCCGAGCA
>JANMKO010000184.1:0-5573 GCA_031372085.1 Betaproteobacteria bacterium | reverse complement strand
CTCGAGAAAAAGATCGAAGCCGCCAAGATGTCGAAAGAGGCCCGAAAAAAGGCCGACAGCGAACTGAAGAAGTTGAAGCTGATGTCACCGATGTCGGCCGAGGCCACGGTGGTGCGCAACTTCATCGACACCTTGATCGGCCTGCCGTGGGCCAAGAAAAGCAAGGTCAAGCACGACCTGCCGCTGGCCGAGGCCGTGCTGAACGAAGACCACTACGGCCTCGACAAGGTCAAGGAACGCATTCTTGAGTATCTTGCGGTGCAGCAGCGGGTGGACAAGGTCAAGGCGCCGATCCTGTGCCTCGTCGGCCCGCCGGGCGTGGGCAAGACCTCGCTTGGCCAGAGCGTGGCGCGCGCCACCGGCCGCAAGTTTGTGCGCATGGCCTTGGGCGGTGTGCGTGACGAGGCCGAGATCCGTGGTCACCGCCGCACTTACATCGGCTCGATGCCCGGCAAAGTGCTGCAAAGCCTGACCAAGGTGGGGGTGCGCAACCCCTTGTTCTTGCTCGACGAGATCGACAAGCTGGGCATGGACTTTCGCGGTGATCCGTCGTCAGCGCTGCTTGAAGTGCTAGATCCCGAGCAGAACCACACCTTCAGCGACCATTACGTCGAGGTCGATTTCGATTTGTCGGACGTGATGTTCATCGCCACTTCTAACTCAATGAACATCCCGCCGGCGCTGCTGGACCGGATGGAAGTGATCCGCCTGGCGGGCTATACCGAGGACGAGAAGGTCAATATCGCCCAGCGCTATCTGGCACCCAAGCAGGCCAAGAACAACGGCGTCAAAGACGAAGAGATGGAGATCACCGAATCGGCCATTCGCGGCATCATCCAGTACTACACCCGTGAGGCCGGTGTGCGCTCACTTGAGCGCGAGATCTCCAAAATCTGCCGCAAGACGGTCAAGAGCATCCAGCTCAAAAAGGTCACCGGCAAAGTGGTGGTCACCGATGTCAACCTGAATGATTTCCTCGGGGTGCGCAAGTTTGACTACGGCCGCGCCGAGAAGAAAAACCAGGTCGGCCAGGTGGTGGGCCTGGCCTGGACGGAGGTGGGCGGTGATCTGCTGACGATCGAGTCGGCCATGATGCCGGGCAAGGGCAACATCATCCGCACCGGCTCGCTCGGCGATGTGATGAAAGAGTCGGTCGAGGCGGCGCGCACGGTGGTGCGCAGCCGGGCACGGCGGCTGGGCATCAAGGACGAGATGTTCGAGAAGCGCGACATCCACATCCACGTGCCCGACGGCGCCACGCCCAAGGATGGCCCGAGCGCGGGGGCGGCGATGACCACCGCATTTGTCTCGGCGCTGACCAACATCCCGGTGCGTGCCGGGGTGGCGATGACCGGAGAGATCACCTTGCGTGGTGAGGTGACTGCCATCGGTGGCTTGAAAGAAAAGCTGTTGGCGGCGCACCGGGGCGGCATCAAGACGGTGTTGATCCCGGAGGAGAACGTCAAAGACCTGGCCGATATCCCGGAGAACGTCAAAAACCACCTCGAGATCGTGCCGGTACGCTGGATTGACCAGGTCTTGGAGATAGCGCTGGAGACGATGCCGACGCCGCTGCCCGATGACGAGCCGGTGGTGGCCAAGGTGGACGCACCGAAGGTGGAAGTGGGCGCGGTGGTCAGTGCGCCAGACGCCTTGCCGCACTGATTTTGCGGCCCGCAGCTTGTGCCGGCCGCAAGCGCCGGTATAGAATGCGAGTCCGCTGAACAAAACTGCGACGCGGAAGCCGAGAGAAATCTCCGCTTGGGGTGAGTAGCAAAATGCGGGAGTAGCTCAGTTGGTAGAGCGCAACCTTGCCAAGGTTGAGGTCGAGAGTTCGAGACTCTTCTCCCGCTCCAAAATACAAGATCGGTTGGCTTCGGCTTTCTGATCGGCCAAAGAAATGGGAAGCCTCGGCTTCCCATTTTTGTCAGGGCTTTCGATTTTTGTCGGCGCGATAGCAAAGCGGTTATGCAACGGATTGCAAATCCGTCCAGCCCGGTTCGACTCCGGGTCGCGCCTCCAGGTTTATGTGGTGTCCCGAAAGGGCCGGTGGCTGCTGCCACCGGCCCTTTTTTTGGCGTGTCAACCGGGCAGGCGCACCGGCAGCTTGCTGAAACCCCGCACAAACGCTGAGCGCACCCGCGTCGGCTCACCCATCACCTCGATCACCGCGAAGCGCTTCAGCAGCTCTTCCCACAAGATCTTGAGTTGCAGCTCGGCCAGCCGGTTGCCCACGCAGCGGTGGATGCCAAAGCCAAAGCTCAGGTGCTGGCGCGGCCGGGCCCGGTCGATGATGAACTGGTCGGGCTGGTCGATGGCCGTCTCATCGCGGTTGCCCGACAAATACCACATCGCCAGCTTGTCGCCCTTTTTGATCTGCTTGCCGGCCAGCTCGGCGTCTTGCAGCGCGGTGCGGCGCATGTAGGCCAGCGGGGTTTGCCAGCGGATGATCTCGGGCACCAGGCTGTCGATCAGGTTTGGGTTGGCGCGCAGCTTGGCCATCTGCGCGGGGTGGTGGTGCAGCGCCAGCAGGCCACCGGTCATCGAGTTGCGGGTGGTGTCGTTGCCGCCCACGATCAGCAGCACCAGGTTGCCCATCAGCTCCATCGGCCCCATGTTGCGGGTGGCCGGGCCGTGCGCCAGCATCGACACCAGGTCGGTGCGCGGCGGCGCATTGATGCGCTCATTCCACAGCCGGGTGAAGTAGCCCAGCATCTTGCGCAACTCGGCCATGCGCACCTCGGGCTCGGGTGCGTCGGGGTTGGTGGCTTTGTTGGACGTGGCCATGTCAGACCAGTGCGTCAGCAGGTGCCGATCGTCAAACGGAAAGTCGAACAGCGTGGCCAGCATCGCGGTGGTCAGCTCGATCGAGACCCTGTCAACCCAGTCAAAGGTCTCGCTGCGTGGCAGGCCATCAAGCACTTTGCAGGTGCGCTGGCGGATCAGGTCTTGCCAGTTGTTCAGGTTGGCCGGCGCCACGATGGTGCTGACGGCCTTGCGCTGCTCATCGTGCTTGGGCGGGTCCATCGCGATGAACATCTGCAACTGCTGCTCACCGGGCGGGAAGTCCATCAACGTGATGCCGCCCTTGACGTAATCCGATGAGTAGACGGCATGGTTGGTGTCCACCGCCATGATGTCCTGGTAGCGGGTGACCGACCAGTAATCACCCATGCCCGGCACGGGGCTGTGGGATCGGTGCACCGGGTCTTCGCGGCGCAGCCGGTCGAAGATCAGGCCCACCGTGTCATCGACAAACTCTTGCGCGTCGGCCGGGTTCAGCTGGCTCAGCGGCGTGGCCTGGATGCGGGCGCGGGCGGCGGCGGTGGCTTCGGGGGTGGCGGTGGTCATGGGGCGCTCCTTGAAAGGGATCGGCCGGCTGGGCGGGCCGCCGTCAATGCTGGCCTTCGGGCATCGCCACCACCAGACCGTCCAGCGCGTCGGTGATGGTGATCTGGCAGGCCAGGCGTGAGCTGTCGCGCAGCTCGGCGGCAAAGTTCAGCATGTCGTTTTCTTGCTGTGTGCGCACGCCGGTGCGCCCGGCCCAGGCCGGATCGACAAAGACATGGCAGGTGGCGCAGGCGCACTGGCCGCCGCAGTCACCGTCGATGCCGGGCACGTTGTGGTCAACGGCGGCGCGCATCAGCGACAGGCCGGCCGTGGCGTGCACCTCATGGTGTTGGCCGTTGAATGCGATGAAGGTGACCTTGGGCATGGCGGGCGTCTCGTCGGGTGGCGGGGCGGGGTGGCTTGCGCTTGGCGCGCAGGGTTCAGTGGTCAAACACGATCACGTTGCGGGCGATGCCGCCGGCCTTCAGCGCCGCGAAGCCCTGGTTGATGTCTTCCAGCTTGATGCGGGCCGACACCATTTCTTTCAGGTGCAGCCGGCCTTGCATGAAGAACTCGATCAGCCGCGGCATGTCGGTGCGGAACCGGTTGCTGCCCATCATGCAGCCCTGGATGCGGCGCTCACGCAAAAAATCCACCCCGTGCAGCTCGATCTTGGTGCCCACCGGGATCATGCCGATCAGCGTGGCGCAGCCGCCCGAGCGCAGCACCGAGAACGACTGCTCTGCCGTCTGCTTCAGGCCGATGCATTCAAACGAGTGGTGCACGCCGCCGTTGCTCATTGCCACCACCCGCTTGACGGTGTCGGCCTCGTTGGCATCCACCGCGTCGGTGGCGCCAAACTGCTTGGCCAGGCCCAGCTTGAACGGGTCTTTGTCGATGGCGATGATGCGGCCGGCCCCGGCAATGGCCGCTGCATTGATGGTGGCCAGGCCGATACCGCCGGCGCCAAAGATGGCCACGGTGCAGCCGGGCTCGATCTTGGCGGTGTGCACCACCGCGCCGTAACCGGTGATCACGCTGCAGCCGATCAGGCTGGCCAGATCGAGTGGCATGTCTTCGCGCACCTTCACCAGCGCGTGCTCATGCACCACCATCTGCTCGGCAAATGACGACAGGTTCAAGAACTGATTCAGGTGCTCACCCTTCCAGTGAAGCCGTTTTGCCACGCCGGGCAGCAGCTTGACTTTCGGGTCTTGACAGATCGACAGGTGGCCGCTCAAGCAAAACTCACAGTGGCCGCAAAACACCGACAGGCAGGTGATCACATGGTCGCCGGGTTTGACGTAGGTCACGTCCTCACCCACCGCCTCGACGATGCCGGCCGATTCATGGCCCAGCACCACCGGCACGGGGGTGGGGTAGGCGCCCTCGATGAAGTGCAGATCACTGTGGCACAGGCCGGCGGCGGCGGTGCGCACCAGCACCTCACGGCGCTGCGGCTTGTCGATGCTGATCTGCTCGATCGTCATCGGCTGGCGCGGGGCATGCAGGACGGCGGCTTTCATCGGGTCTCCGGGTGCGGGGCTGGGGGTGGGGATGACCGGCTCGGCGCCAATCGCCAGACCATTCTGCCCCGGCATCAGGCCCGTTTCATGGCGTGTTTTCACGGGTGCAGGGCGGCCGCAACGACCCCCTCGGCGCGCCGGCTACCATGCCGCCACCGCGCCACTTCAAAGCCCGACCATGACCTTGGAAACGATTGAAATCAACCCCACCGCACCGCCCGTGGCCACGCTGATCGTGCTGCACGGCCTGGGTGCCGACGGCACTGATTTTTTGCCGATGTGCGATGAGCTGGGCCTGGCCGCCGTCGGCGCCGTGCGCTTTGTGCTGCCGCGCGCGCCGCAGCGGCCGGTGAGCATCAACAACGGCCAGACCATGCGGGCCTGGTACGACATCCTGGGCAGCGATTTGCAGCGCCGCGAAGACGAGCCCGGGCTGCGTGCGTCGGTGGCGCGGGTGCATGCGCTGCTGGACGCCGAGGTGGCGCGCGGCATGCCGGCCCAGCGCATCGTGCTGGCCGGGTTTTCACAGGGCTGCGCGCTCACCCTGCTGGCCGGCCTGCGCTACCCGCAGCGGCTGGCTGGGCTGGCGGGTATGTCAGGCTATCTGCCGCTGGCCGCCAGCACGGCGGCCGAGCGCCACAGCGCTGGCCAGGCCCTGCCGATTTTTCTCGGCCACGGCCGGCAGGACGGCATGGTGCCGATGGCGCGTGGCATGGC
>JANMKO010000180.1:0-7296 GCA_031372085.1 Betaproteobacteria bacterium | reverse complement strand
GTCTACGTGCCCTGCGACACCTGCGCCGGCAAGCGCTACAACCGCGAGACGCTGGAGGTGGCCTACAAAGGCAAGAACATCCACGAGGTGCTGGCGATGACGGTAGAAGTGGCGCGCGGGTTTTTCAGCGCCGTGCCGGCGCTGGCGCGCAAGCTGCAAACCCTGCTGGACGTGGGCCTGGGCTACATCACGCTGGGCCAAAGCGCCACCACGCTGAGCGGCGGTGAGGCGCAGCGTGTCAAGCTGGCTTTGGAGTTGAGCAAGCGCGACACCGGCCGCACGCTGTACATCCTGGACGAGCCCACCACCGGCCTGCACTTTGCCGACATCGAATTGCTGCTGCGTGTGCTGCACCAGTTGCGCGATGCGGGCAACACCATCGTGGTGATCGAGCACAACCTGGATGTCATCAAGACGGCCGACTGGCTGATCGACATGGGGCCCGAGGGCGGCGCCGGTGGCGGCCAGGTGCTGGCGGTGGGGCCGCCGGAGGTGATTGCGGCTTGTGCGGGCAGCCACACCGGGCGGTTTTTGCGGGTGTTGCTGGCCGGCTGATCGGCCAGCAGGGCGCAGCGCTCAGGTGCCCGGCAAGCCGCGCTGCCCATTGTTGAACCAGGCGGCGTCAAAGCCTTCGGCCAGCAGGATCGTCCGCAGCGCGCACTGGCCGGCGTCGTTGAGGCGGCGCACGTACTTCACCAGCGTCTGGGCATGCTCGGTGAGGATATGGGTCAAGGACTCGCAGATGGCCTGCGCAATCAGCTTGATGTCGTCTTTGACGGCGCCTCGGTCATCGCCCGCATCGCGCTGCAGTCCCCGCATCAACAGCCCTGCCGTCATGGCATGGTCGATGTTGAAGGGCAGCGCCTCAAAATTGCGCAAAGGCAGATCGGTCACGGCCTGCTTGACCTGAAATTCGGACGCCGCAATCGCCGACAGGTACAGCGGCACGCCGCGCCGCAGCGCCTCGCGCAGATAACTGACGGCCGTTTCGTGGTGCGGCCTGTTCGGATCGGCCAGCGAGATCAGGTAGCTCGTGTCCAGCAGGATCGCGCTCAAGCCTCGTTCCCCCGAAGGCCGTCTACCCAGGCACCGGCATCTGGCACATCGCGCCAAGCCTTGGCGCCGCGCAGCGTCAGTCGGTCAAGGTCTTTCTGATCGAGCCGGTTGTCGTGCTCGACAAACTCAAGCAGCCTGGCGTTGCGGTATTCGCGCGTCATCACGTTGTACTCGGCGGTGATGCGCAGCATCGCGGGCTTGTAAAGCCGGTTGGTCTTCTCATCACGCAAGACTTCGCGCGGGGCATCCACCAGCAAGGCCTTGCCATCGGGCAGGCGGATGTGCGCATTGGGCCGGGTGTGGCCGCCCATGTCCTCGATCTCGCCGCGCACGTAGCGCTCAACCCGCACCCATTGGTCGGCATCGTCGGCCCGGAAGTCGGTGTCGGCGCTGATCACGATTGGCGCAGCCAGGAAGCCGGCACTGATCTGCACCCGCATCCGCCGCGTGCCGCGCGCCGCCTTCTGCCAGCGCTCGACCACCGCCCGGCGCTTGCCACCGATGCCCTCCAACTGCTCGCTGCTGGCGTGCCGGCGCAGATCGCCCAGCAGCACCGGATTGGACACCGGTGCCGTGCGCAAGCCCAGCGAGCCGGCGATCACCGCCACGTCCAGCGTGTCTGTGTCCACATCGTTGCCATCGCCACGCAGAAAATCGTCCACATCCTTGGCGAAGCTGCGCAGCGCGGCCAGCGGCACGCGATCCGGCGTGATTTCGTACCCGCCTGAGTCGTCGTACAAAACCACCAACAGCGCTTGCGCTTCCATGTCGGCGATCCTAGAGATTGCGGGGAAACCCGCATCCGCAGTCACCCTGTGCGGGGGCTCATCCCGGCTCGGCCGCCAAGCTGGTCAGTGCGGCATACAGCGTGAAGAGAAACGCCACCCGCCGGCCGTCGCTGTCGAGCTTGGGGCGTGCCGTCATGCCGGCCGGCAGCCGCGCCAGGTAGGCGGCATCCACCGCGCGGTCCAGCTCGCGGTGCGCCTTGACCAAATTGGGTGGCATCAGATTGGGGTCGTACAGGTCGGCCAGCGAGGCGTCGGCGTGGGCAGCACGCGCCGCCAACACGGCCTCGGCGGCGGCCTGCACCGCAGCGCGTTGGCGGGCGTCGGGTGCCAGCGGCCAGGGGAAGTTGTTGTAGACTATGCTGGCCGAGTAGCGAAAGTCGCTCTTGAGCCGGCCGCAGGTAGTGCGCACCCAGGCGTTGTGCATGGACGAACTGAGCACGCCGAAGTGGTAGGGCCTGGCGTCGGGCAGCGTGAAGACCAGGTTGCTCGCAATCACCTCCGGTTTGAGCAATGCGATGGGTATGAAGCTGCGGCGTTCGGATGACACACTGGGAATGAGCAAATACGGCCCGTTGGGTTGGCGGCTTTCGCCAAACAACGAAGCAAAGCTCGCCAGCTTGCGTGTCGCTGGCCGGGTGCTGGCCTCACGATAGGCGCGCGCGGCCGCCACCCTGGCCGCCACCTGCGGCAACTTGCGCAGCACGTCCGGCGGGCAACCCACCAGCCACAGGCACCAGCGCGCGATCTTGTTCAGAAATTCGTCCGCACCCAGAAATGGCCGTACCCACGGCGCAGCTTGCGGCTCGGCCGCCAGCAGTGCCAGTTTTTCGGCATCGTTCATGAGCAGATGCCCGCCATCGTTCGGCATCGAGCCAAAGCTGATCAGCGGCGCATCGCCCACCAGCGGCTGTTTTCGCTTGGGCAGCACCACGTCGGGCGCATCGGCCAAGTAGGGGTTGATGTTCTGGGCGGCGATCTCCAGTGGCAGCTTGTCGATCTCTGGGTACTCGAACAGCCGTTTGCGCAGCGGCCGACCGTCGTCGACGCCAAAGCCGACGATCACGCAATGCACTGCGGCCCGGCCGGGTGCATCGTTGGTCCACTTGAAGGTGCGGTGAGCGAATTGGATGTGCAGGCCCCGGTCCAGCATCCAGCGCCACAGCACGCCCACCTGTTCACCCTGGGTGATGCTGTTGGTCGAAACGAAGGCGCAGCGCACCGCGCGGCGTTGGCCGGTTTCCAGCGTGTCGGCGTCGGCAAACAGGTCACCCAGCCCCGCTTGCTGGTGGCCGAAGCGCACATCCTTGAAGCGTTTGCGGCCGGCCGCAGCGTGCGTGGCGATGCCGTCGAAGCTGTTGGGCACGGTGGTCAGGTAGGTGGCGGCCTTGAGGTACCAGCCGGCCACGAAGTCCAGCACGCCGGCACCGGCCATGCCCTGGGTCACGGTGGCCAGGTCGGCCTTCTGTGCTGCGCTTTGGTATTGCTTTCCGATGAACGGCGGATTGCCCAGGATGTAGCTCAGCCGCGCTGGCGGCACAAACGCTGACCAGTCGAGTTGCAGCGCGTTGCCGTGCCGGATGTTGGCGCTCTTGACCAGCGGAATTCGCAACATCGGCTCGCCAAACTCGTCGCCCGCTTCCACGTTCATCTGGTGGTCGGTCAGCCACATCGCCACCTGGGCGATCTGGGCCGGGAACTCCTCGATCTCGATGCCGTGAAACTGGTCCACGTTGACCCGCAGGAAGTCGAACACATGGCCCACCCGCTGGCCGAATTGGCTGGCCGCGCGCAGCACGTCCAGCTCAACCCGGCGCAACTCGCGGTAGGCCACCACCAGGAAGTTGCCGCAGCCGCAGGCAGGGTCCAGAAAGTTCAGCGACTGCAGCCGCTTGTGAAACTCGAACAACTTGTTCTTGTTGCCTCTGACGGCGGCCAGCTCTGCGCGCAGCTCGTCGAGAAACAGCGGGCCGATCAGGCGCAGGATGTTGGCCTCGCTGGTGTAGTGCGCGCCCAGTTCTCGGCGCCTGGCTGTGGCGTCGAGCTGCATCACCTTTTGGAACATCGCGCCGAAGATCGCAGGCGAGATCTGGCCCCACTGGATACGCGCCAGCGCGATCAGCTGGCGTCGCATCTCGGCGTTGAAGGCCGGCGGGTGCATGCGCTCCTCGAACAAGCGGCCGTTGATGTACTCGAATGCGGCGTAGTGCTCGGCCAGCGACCTTTGCCGTTCGTGCGGCGGCCTATTGAGTGTGGCGAACAAGGTGTCGAGCACGGCGCCGACGTCCGAGCCGTCAACGCGGGTGTGGAACTCGATCAAGTCGGCAAACAAGTCTTTGGGCTGGAAGATGCCGGTGTCGTCGGCGAACAGGCAGAACAGCAGGCGGACGAGAAACACCTCCAGCGCGTGGCCGTCGTAACCGTCACGCTTCAAGGCGTCGTGCAACTCACCCACGGCGTCGGCGGCGCGGCGGTTGATCGGGTCTTCGTCGCGTACTCGCTGTTTGCGGTAGCCGGCGATGAAGTGGAACAGGTGGATCTTGCGTGGCAGGTCTTTCAGCGTGAAGCTGTGCAGGCGGTCCTCTTCGAGGTCATGCAGCTCGAAGTGCCAGAAGTCACTGACCAGGATGTAGCGCGGCAGTTCGTCGTCGCTCAGGCCCGGAAAGTAGTCGATCGCCTGCCGGTAGGCGCGCGCCAGATTCTTGCCCCGACTCTTTTGCTCCACCAGCAGCGTGCCCTTCCAGAGCAGGTCGATATAGCCATCGCGCTGGTCGAGTTTTTTGACGCGCTGCTCGAAGCTCGCCACCTTGCGGCGCTGCACGCCAAAGACCTGGAAAAAGGCGTCGAGAAAACTCTTGGCCTCGGCGTTTTCGTTCTCTGTGTGCTTCCACTCGCGGGCAAAGTGCTGGGCGCGGTCACGAATCTCGTTCCAGCTCAGCGGCATGGTTTCTCCCTGGGTGGCCGGATTTCAACATGCGGCGCCGCATGGGCGCGGCAGATTGATCGTCGCAGTCTCCGGTAACCAGCGCCTGGCGCGCTGGTTTGCCACCGCCCTACACTGCCGCGCAGCCCCAAGGAGCCCCACCATGAGCCTGATCATCGAGTACTTCTTCGCCCCGCAATCGCCCTGGGCTTACCTGGGCCACCAGCGGCTGCAAGACATCGCTGCGGCAGCCGGCGCCACCATCGAGTTGAAGCCGGCCGACTACGGCCGCATCTTCTCCGTCTCAGGTGGTCTGCCGTTGGCCAAACGTGCCCCGCAGCGCCAGGCCTACCGGCTGGTGGAGTTGCGCCGCTTCAGCCAGCACCTGGGCGTGCCGCTGAACCCGCAGCCGGCGCACTTTCCGGTGCCGGCCGATGACGCGGCGCGGCTGATCGTCGCGGTGCAGCAGCACGATGGCACCCCCGCCGCGCTGGCTTTCACCAGTGCGCTGATGCGCGCGCTGTGGGTGCAAGACCGGCACATCGCCGATCCGGCCACGCTGGCCGCGCTGCTGGCCGAGCAGGGCTTGCCAGCGCAGCGGCTGCGCGATTCACAGCAGCCGGCCGCTCAGCAAACTTACGACACCCACACCGAGCGCGCCATCGCGCTGGGCGTGTTTGGCGCGCCCACGTATGGGGTGGATGGTGAGCTGTTCTGGGGCCAGGACCGGCTTGATTTCTTGCAGCGCCGGCTGGCGGGTTGACGGGGCTGGTGGCGCGGTCGCTGGCGGGGGGGTGGGTAGTGCCGCCGACGTGCCGGGCCCCCAAATGCAAAAGCCGGCACAGGGCCGGCTTTTTGTCCAACTGGGGCGGGGCAGATCGGGCGCTGAAACCCGGCCCCGCCAGGCATCACTTGAGGTGCGAGTTGATCAGCTTGGTCATCTCGAACATCGACACCTGGGCCGCCTTGAAGATCTCTTTCAGCTTGGCATCGGCGTTGATCATCGTGCGCTTGGCCTTGTCTTGCAGGTCGTTTTTCTTGATGTACTCCCACACCTTCTTGGTCACCTCGGTGCGCGGCACTGCCTGCGCGCCGATGATGGCGGCCAATGCCGCGCTGGGCGTCATGGCCTTCATGAAGGCGGCGTTGGGCGTGCGCTTGGCCGCCGGTGCGGCCTTCTTGGCGGCGGCCTTTTTGGCCGGCGCCGCAGCAGCCTTCACCGCCGTGGACTTGACCGCAGCCGTCTTGGCCGGTGCGGCCTTTTTGGCCACAGGCACCTTCTTGGCGGGTGCCGCCTTTTTGGCCGGGGCGGCCTTCTTCGCAGTTGCCATGTTGATTCTCTCCATCACGTGAGTGGTTGATGTGCTCGGGGCTTGGACGAGGGCTGCATGAACCCCCATTTCTCTCTGTACCGCAGCGGCGCCATGGTACTGCGGGCCTACCCCGCTGAGAAGCTGGTTTCCCAGGTAAAACACGCTTTGTCACCGGCTGAAACGCGGTTTTGTCGCCCCCAGGCATCACCCAGCCATCACCCAGGCATCACCGATGCATCACCCGCGCAAAACCCATCGTCGTGCGCGGCCATGGTTGGCCGCCAACAGCCCTTGAGCGGCTGTTGACGCGGCGACGCGCCAGGGGCCGACATCGGGGGTGATTTCAGCCCGTCAAACCCGCGTCACCAGGGGCTGCCCGGCACGCGCTGGCCGGCCCTGCGGCTGTATGCTCATCGCCATGAAACTGATTCTGCGTTGGCTCTTGCTCGCTGCCGCCCTGCTGCTGGTGGCCCACCTTTACCCCGGCGTCACGGTGGCCAGCTTCAGCGCTGCGCTGGTGGCCGCGCTGGTGCTGGGCCTGCTCAACACGCTGGTGCGCCCGCTGCTGGTGCTGCTGACCTTGCCGGTGACGGTGGTCACGCTGGGCTTGTTCTTGTTTGTCATCAACGCGCTGATGTTCTGGTCAGCGGCCGGCGTGCTCAGTGGCTTCAATGTCACCGGCTTTGGCGCGGCGCTGGTGGGCTCGTTGATCTACAGCCTGTGCGGCATGGTGATCGATGTGGCGACGGAGCGCTTGTTCAACCGGGCCGACGGCTGAACGGCTGAGCGGCTGAGCGGCTGAGCGGCTGAGCGGCTGGCCCAGGGCTTACGGCTCTAGCGGCTCGTCGCGCGGGCCGCCGCGCTGTTTGCGCTGCTCGACCAGCAGCTCACGGCGCTGGGCCAGCAGGTCGCGCAGGCGGGCGTCGATCACCGAGGCCTCGATGAAATCGGTCACCACACCACCCTTGCGCGCCAGTTGCTGGCCAGCGCGCAGCCGGTCGATGGCGCCCGGCAGGTTGCCCAGCGCGGCTTGCGATTCGGCCTCGGCGCGCAGCGAGCGCAGCTTCAGGCCTTGGCGGTCGGTGGTCTGGGCCAGCAGCTGCCAGGCCGACGCGTCTTCACGGTGCTCAGCCACCCAGGTTTGCAGCGCCTCGGCGCTGGGCCGCAGGGCCGCGTCGCCGCCGTCGGCCAGGGCCAGGTCAGCGCGCAACAGCAGGCC
>JANMKO010000175.1:0-1885 GCA_031372085.1 Betaproteobacteria bacterium | reverse complement strand
GGGCCCGGCGTCGGCCAGCGCTGTGCAGCTCCAGCCAGTCGATGGCCTGCACCTGCGCGCTGACCACGGCAAACTGCGCGCGGCTGGCACGCTCGGGCAGCACCCGGTCCAGCGCTGACCCGGGCGGCAGGGGGGCCATGTAGTCCAATGCGGCGGGCGTCAAACTCAGCCGCGCCCAGCGTGACGACACCGCCAGCCCGCTGGTCTCGACCTCCAGCCGCACCCGCAGCCGCAATTGCCAGCCCAGCCGGGCACACCACACCATCAGCGTGGCGCCGGGGTGGGCCTCAATCTGCGCCACTTTGGGTGAGCGGGCGTCGGTGAAGAACAACAGCGATTGCTGGTCGGGCTGCACCTCGCGCAGCACCACGGTGCGTAGATCGGCGCCATCACCGTTGACAGTGGCCAAGCCCATCAGCCGGAAGCCGTGGCCGCGCTGGGTGGTGCCGGCGGCCAATTCTTGCCAGCAGGCTTGGTGGATCAGCGGCAGTGTTTCGATCATCGTCTCGCTCCTTCGTCCTGCCAGGGGGCAGGGCGCTTCAGCCCTCGCGCCGCAGCGCCGGGAACAGGATCACATCGCGGATGCTGGGGCTGTCGGTGAGCAGCATCACCAACCGGTCCAGGCCCACGCCGCAGCCGCCGGTGGGCGGCATGCCGTACTCCAGCGCGCGGATGAAATCGGCGTCGTAGTACATCGCCTCCTCGTCACCCGCCTCTTTGTTGGCCACCTGCGACTGGAATCGCGCCGCCTGGTCTTCAGCGTCGTTGAGTTCTGAAAATCCATTGCCGAACTCACGCCCGGTGATGAACAGCTCAAAGCGCTCGGTGATCGACGGGTCGGCGTCGGACGCCCGGGCCAGCGGGCTCACCTCCACCGGGTAATCGATGATGAAGGTGGGCTGCCAGAGCTGGGCTTCGACCACGGCCTCGAACAGGCCGAATTGCAGCGCGCTCAAGCCCCAGTGGGCCGGCGGCTCTTGGCCCTCGGCCCGCAGCCTGGCATGCAGCACGGCCGCGTCGGTGGATTCGGCCTGGCTCAAACCGGCAAACCGCAGCAGCGACTGCTGCACCGACAGGCGGGCAAACGGCGCATCCAGCGCCACCGGCTTGCCGGCGTAGCTGATCTGGGCCGAGCCGGTGGCGGCCACCGCCGCATGGCGCAGCAGCCGCTCGGTGAAATCCATCAGATCATGGTGATTCCAGTAGGCGGCATAAAACTCCATCATCGTGAACTCGGGGTTGTGCCGCACCGAGATGCCCTCATTGCGAAAGCTGCGGTTGATCTCGAACACCCGCTCAAAACCGCCGACGATCAGCCGCTTCAAATACAGCTCGGGCGCGATGCGCAAAAACATCTGCTGGTCGAGCGCGTTGTGGTGGGTGACAAACGGCTTGGCATTGGCGCCGCCGGGGATCGGGTGCAGCATCGGCGTTTCGACCTCCAAAAACTGGTGGTCCACCATGAAGGCGCGGATGGCGCTCACCGTCTTGCTGCGCGCCACAAAACGCAGCCGGGCCTGCTCGTCGGCGATCAGATCGACATAACGCTGGCGGTACTTTTGCTCCTGGTCGGCCATGCCATGAAACTTGTCGGGCAGCGGCCGCAGGCTTTTGGTCAGCAGGCGCAACGCGCTCACCTTGACCGACAGCTCACCGGTGCGGGTTTTGAACAGCACACCCGATGCGCCCAGGATGTCGCCCAGGTCACTGTGCTTGAAGGCGTCATACGCCGCCTCACCCAGCCCATCGCGGCTGATGAAGAGCTGGATGCGGCCGTGATCGCTGCTGCCGGGCGCACCGAACGAGCCGTCTTGCAGGGTGGCAAAACTGGCCTTGCCCATCACCCGCTTGAGCACCATGCGGCCGGCCAGCACCACGGCCACGG
>JANMKO010000149.1:0-4150 GCA_031372085.1 Betaproteobacteria bacterium | reverse complement strand
CCACCACGCCAGCGGGCATGGGTTGCAACGGGCTGGCCGCGCCGGCCGCACGCTGGGCCAGGCGCTCGGCGCTGGTCTGGGCTACTTTGTCGCGCAGGTACAGCGGCAGGGCCTGGTCGGCGGCGATGGCCCGGCCCGCCTGCCAGGCCGCGTGGGCCAGCCGCAGCAGCGCGCCAGCGCGGTCAGCGCAGTCGGGCCAGCGCGCGGCCTGCGCCCAGGGCAGGGCGTGGGCAATCGCGCTGACACCGCTGCCGGCCACCCGCTGCGGCGGCGCGGCGCGCCAGGCGTCGGCCAGCGCGGCCAGTGTCCACAGCTGCGGCGCCACGCGCACCTGCCAGCCGCTGCCGGGACCGGCGTGGCCGGGGTCGCGGTCGCGGTGCGGGCTGCGGTCGGGCACACCATCATGCTGGTACACAGCGGCATAGGCCTCGCCCATCCTGGCGTCCATCACCACCCACCAATCGGCCGCGCCGCCCGCGCTGGCCGGCGCCGGCCTGGCCTGCTGGCGGGCGTCCTCGGCCACGATCAGCAGGCTGTCGATGGCCAGCACGGGGGTGTCGTGCGCCAACGCCAGCCCCTGCGCCACCGCACAGGCAGTGCGCAGGCCGGTGAAGGCGCCCGGCCCCTGGCCAAAGGCGATGGCCTGCAGATCGGCAAACCCCACGCCGCCCTGGGCCAGCAGCGCCATCAGCGCCGGGATCAACCGGGCAGAGGCCAGCGTGCCGCCGGGCTCATTGACGCAAAACGCACCACACGGCGTCAGCAAGCCGGCGGCCAGCAGGTCGGTCGAGGTGTCCAGGGCAAGCAGGCAGTGCGTCATGGCGGGCACTGAGTTTAGGGCGCCCGCCAACGCGGGTTGGGCGGCGGGCACCAATGACCTGGCCCGTGCGGCGCCTGTCAGAACGGGTTGTTGATGGCCCGGGAATTGGCCTGGGCGCCGATGCGGCTGTGGGCGTTGGGCCCGAGGTGGCGGTCACTGGCCCAGAGGTGGCTTTCGGCGATGGCGCCGGTGACCAGGTTGGTGGTGGTGCAAGCCAGCACGGCGCTGGCCGCCGCGTCGGGGCTGGCGCCGGCCGGCGTGCCGCAGGCGGCCACCGTGGTCACCGCCGGTGCGCTGAGGTAGGACGTGGGCAGCCGGGCCATCGCCGAGACGATGTCATCGCCCAGCACCAGGCCGTAGTTGCGGCCGTCGTAGGCGGTGGGGTCGATGCGGGTGCGCAGGTAGGCGTTGAACTCGTAGGCCAGGTCGTTCAGCAGCGTGGCCGCGCCCGCCTGGGTCTTGCTGGCATTGACGGCATACGGGCTGGTGCCCAGGCTGGGGATGGTGATCACCAGTGCCCGCGCACCCGTCTTGAGGATGGCATTGACCTGGTCGGCCACATGGCCGCCCCGGCGCTGCGCCTCGGCCAGTGCGGCGTTGCGGCCGAGACCCGCCAGCGTGCGCTCATAGATGTCGATGATGTCGTTGCTGCCGATCATCACGCTGGCCAGGTCGGTCGGGCCCAGGTCGGGCTGGCTGGCCACTTGCTGGGCCAGGCCGGTGGTGGCGTCGTCTACCAGCGCCAGGCGGCGCGCCCGGATGAAGGCCTTGGGCACGATGGCCGTGGGGTTGCACTGGGCAAAGGCAAAACCGTACAGCGCGGCCATGCTCTGCACAAAGACCGGATCGGCCAGGCATTTGTTGGACGTGGTGGCGCTGCGGTTATTGATGCTGTACTTGAAGCCGTCGTGCACGCCGGCAGCGTCTACCGCGTCTTCGATCATGCTGTTTTCATCGCCAAACACGATCAGCCGCTCGGGCTTGAAGGATTTCACCTGCTCGGTGCCGCCGCCGCAGGCGGTCAGCA
Organism: Betaproteobacteria bacterium; assembly: GCA_031372085.1. Classification (GTDB taxonomy): domain Bacteria; phylum Pseudomonadota; class Gammaproteobacteria; order Burkholderiales; family Burkholderiaceae_C; genus Pseudaquabacterium. The sequence continues at coordinate 2,303 of JANMKO010000149.1, read as the reverse complement.
AGGCCGCCGAGACCAGCGCCGGCAGCAGCGCCGGCAAACCCGCGCCCGTTGCCAGGCGGCGCAAATCACAAAAAAGAGTCATCAGGATTCCATCCAGGCTGAAAAGGGGTGGCGGCGCGGCGCAGCCGGTCGACAACGCCCTCCCACGCGGGGTCATCAGGCGGCTGCTCGACCCAGATCTCGGTGCAGCCGTCGCTGTCCAGCGCGCGCAGCACCGCAAACAACTCATGGGCCACGGCAGCGGGGTTGTCGGCCATGCGGTGTGCGCGCTGGCCCAGGCGGGCCAGATCGGCGCGTGGGGAATATACCGCCACGCCTGGCGGCACGGCGGCCATGGCATGCAGCACGTCGGCCGGCCACAGCCGCAGCCGCGCCGTGGGCGCGTAGTGCGATGCCAGCGTGCCAGGGGCCCGAGGGGACTGGCCATCGGGTGCGCGCAGCGGCTCGCCCAGCACGGCCTCCAGCGCGGCCCGGCCCAGCACGCCGGGGCGCAGCAGCACCGGCGGGCCCCGGCTCAGATCGATGATGGTGGACTCGATGCCCAGCGCGCAGTCGCCCCCGTCCAGCACCCACAGACCGGGCCCGAACTCAGCCACCACGTGCGCCGCGCAAGTGGGGCTGATGCGGCCAAAGCGGTTGGCGCTGGGCGCTGCCACCCCCGCCACGCCCAGCGCGCTGGCCGCGTGCAGCAAGGCCTGGGCCACAGGATGGGCGGGGCAGCGCAGGCCGATGCTGGGCTGGCCGCCGGCCGCCGCGCTGGCCTGGCCCGGCGCGCGCGGCACGATCACCGTCACCGGCCCCGGCCAAAAAGCCTGCGCCAGGCGCAGCGCGGCCGGCGGCAGGCGGCTGGCAAACCCGGCGGCCTGGGCCAGTCCGGCCACATGCACGATCAATGGGTGCTCGGCCGGCCGGCCTTTGGCGGCAAAGATGGCCGCCACGGCGCTGTCGCTGTCGGCGCGGGCGCCCAGGCCATAGACGGTTTCGGTGGCAAACGCCACCAGGCCGCCATCGGCCAGGCGTTGGGCGGTGGCGGCCACCGCCGCCGGATCGTCGCCGTTGAACAGCGCCATCGGCGTCAAAAGGCCGGCAGGCCTAGCAACGCCGCCGCTTGCAACGCGGTGTTCCGGGCGCTGGCCGCAGCAGGGGCGGTGATGGTCAAGTGCCCCATCTTGCGGCCGGGCCGGGGCCTGGCTTTGCCGTAGAGATGCAAGTGCACTCCGGGCAGGGCCAGCACGTCGGCCCAGGGCGGGGAGGTTTCAACCGGGCTGCCAGCAAACCACAAATCGCCCAGCAGATTGAGCATCACTGCGGCCGAGTGCTGGCGTGGCACCACCAGCGGCAGGCCGGTGAGGGCGCGCACTTGCAGCTCAAACTGGCTCACGTCACTGCCGTCCACCGACCAGTGGCCTGAGTTGTGTGGCCGGGGCGCCATCTCATTGGCCAGCAGGCGGCCGTCCGCCAGCACAAAAAACTCGACACACAGCACGCCGACGTAATCCATCGCCTCGGCCAGCAGGGTGGCGGCCTGCACCGCCTGCTGCTGCAAGGCCGCTGAGGCATCGGGTGCCGGCACTTGGGTGGTGGCCAGGATGCCGCCGTGGTGCGCGTTTTGCTGCACCGGCAAGTTCACCACCTGGCCCGTGCGGTCGGCGCTGCGGCTGCGCGCCACCAGCACGCTCAGCTCGAGTGCCAGCGCCAGGCGCTGCTCCAGCACACAGGGCACGCTGCCCAGATCGGCCCACGCAGCAGCCAGCGCGGCACGGTCGGCCACGGCGCGCTGGCCTTTGCCGTCATAGCCCAGCCGGGCGGTTTTGAGGATGCCGGGCAGCAAATCATCGGCCACCGCCGCCAGCCGCTCGGCCGTGTCGATCAGCGCATGCGGCGCACACGGCACGCCGCAGCGGCGGAACTGCGCTTTCTCGGCCGCCCGGTCTTGGCAGATGGCCACCGCATCGGCCGCCGGCGCCACCGCCCGGTAGGCGCCGAGCGTGACCAGCGCGCCGGCCGGCACGTTCTCGAATTCGGTGGTGATGGCCTGGCAGCGCTGCATCAGCTGGGCCAGGCCTTGCTCGTCCAGGTAATCGGTCTCGATGTGGTAGTGCGCCACCAGACCGGCCGGTGAGGTGGGGTCGGGGTCGAGCACGGCGGTGAAATAACCCATTGCCTGGGCCGCCTGCACAAACATGCGGCCCAACTGGCCGCCGCCCAGCACGCCCAGCGTGGCGCCGGGCAGGATCACTTTTTGGCTCATCTCAGGGGCTCGGTCGAAGAATCAGGTGAGTTCGGCGCTCATCGCCAGCGCG
>JANMKO010000101.1:0-2367 GCA_031372085.1 Betaproteobacteria bacterium | reverse complement strand
CCGGTGACCAGCACGATGCCGTGCGGCTGGTGCACCAGCCGGTTGAAGGCGCTCAGCACCTTGCCGTCCATGCCCAGGGCTTCGAGCGTGAACTTCGATTCGCTCTTGTCCAGCAGCCGCAGCACCGCCCGCTCACCGTGGGCGCTGGGCAGGGTGGAGACGCGCACATCGATGGCCCGGCCGCCAATGCGCAGGCTGATGCGGCCGTCTTGCGGCAGGCGTTTTTCGGCGATGTCGAGTTCGGCCATGATCTTGAGCCGGCTGATCAGCGCGGCATGCAGCGCGCGGTTGGGCTGCACCACCTCGCGCAGCGTGCCGTCCACCCGAAAGCGCACCGCGCTGCTGCGCTCATACGGCTCGATGTGGATGTCGCTGGCGCCGTCTTTGGCGGCCTGCGTCAGCAGGGCATTCAGCATGCGGATGATGGGCGCGTCGTTGGCCGCCTCCAGCAGGTCTTCCACGGCCGGCAGCTCTTGCAGCAGGCGCGACAGATCGACCGCGCTCTCCACCTCGCCCACCACGATGGCCGCACTCGATTCACTGCCGGCATAGGCGCGGGCGATGCGCTCGGCCAGCACCGGGCCGTCTTCGCGCTCCACCCGGCTCACGGCATGCTGGCGCAGCACCTCGCCCAGCGCGCTGGCGGCTGCCGCGTCGGTGGCCCACAGCACCCGCTCGTGGCCGTCGTCCTCCAGCAGCAGGGTCTGGGCCTTGGCAAAGCTGTACGGCAGCGGGTGTTTCATGGCGGCAGGTCGGGTTCAGGGCGATGCAGGGCGATACAGGTCGATGCAGGTCGATTCAGGGTGCGGTCGGCTTCATCGGCGTGGGCAGCACGGTGATCGGGGTTTTGTCGCTGGGCTGGTCGGGCAGGCCGGGCTGGGTTTGCTGGCCCTGCTTGGGCGGCAGCGCCGGCAGCACCGGTGAATCATTGATCGGCAACACCCGGCTGGGCTCGGGCTGGTTGGCCTGCTGCTCGGCCCGGATGGCCTCGTAGCGGTCGAGCGTGATCGACTGGCTGGCCTGGGCGTCGCGCATCACCACCGGGCGCAAGAACACCAGCAAGATCGTCTTGTTGCGGCTGCGGTCCTGGCTTTTGAACAGCTCACCCACAAACGGCAGGTCGCCCAGCAGCGGCACCTTGCTCTGGTTGCCGGTGTACTTTTCTTGCAGTTGGCCGCCCAGCACCATGATCTGGCCGTCGTCGGCCACCACCGTGGTTTCGAGTGAGTTCTTGTTCGTGGTCGGGCCGTTGGCCGAGTTCGACGCCACGCTGCTGTTCTCTTGGTACACCGTCATGCGCACCACGCCGCCCTCACCGATCTGCGGCTTGATCTTCAGCGTCAGGCCCACGTCCTTGCGCTCCACCGTCTGGAACGGGTTGACGGTCGAGCCACCGCTGCCAGTGTTGGTAAAGCTGCCGGTGACAAACGGCACGTTCTGGCCCACCACGATCTTGGCCTCTTCGTTGTCCAGCGCCACCAGGTTGGGCGTGGACAGGATGTTGGTGCCCGACACCGTCTCCAAAAACCGCGCCAGCGCGCCCAGCGTGTAGATGCCGTTCACCTTTTGCAGCAGGCCGACGTTCAGCCCGGCGCCGGGCAAGCTGGCGCTTGCAGACGCAGTGCCGCCCGAGCCCGACGCCACCGCGCCGCCGGCCAGTGACAGGTTGACGATGTTGTTGCCGCTGCTGCCAAAGTTGGTGCCGCCTATCAGGCCAAAGCGATCCCCGCTCTTGCCCAGCAAGCCCTGCCACTGGAAGCCCATCTCGGCCGCCTTGGTGGCGTCCATCTCGACGATCATCGACTCGACAAACACCTGCGCCCGGCGGCCGTCCAACTGGTCGATCACGCTGCGGATCTGCCGGTACAGCGGCGTGGCGGCGGTGATCACCAATGAGTTGGTGGCCGGGTCGGCCTGGATGAAGCCGCCGGTGCTGGGCTGGGCTGACGCGGCGTTGGGCGTGGTGGCCACGGTATTGCCCAGGCCGCTGCTGGGCGTGTTGCCCAGGGCGGTGGTCGGGCTGCTCAGGCCGCCGCCGGTGAAGCCACCGCCCGCGCCGCCGCCGCCGCCGCCGCCGCCAAACGCCGCCCGCAGCACGGCGGCCAGCTTGGTGGCGTCGGCGTTCTTCAAATACACCACATGGATGGCGCCGGCCGGCCCGCCCACGCCGGGCCGGTCCAGCCGCTCGATCAGCGCCCGGGTGGTGGCCAGCCGGGCCGGGTTGGCGGCGCGGATGATCAGCGCATTGCTGCGCGAGTCGGCCAGCACCGACACCCCGCCGCTGCTGGGCGGCAGGCCGGCGGCGGCCGACGCCGCGCTGGCCTCACCCAGCTTTTGCACCAGCGCGGCCAGGTCAGACGCGATGGC
>JANMKO010000774.1:0-6821 GCA_031372085.1 Betaproteobacteria bacterium | reverse complement strand
GAGATCGTGCCCGGCAAGGTGCTGTATGAGCTGAACGGCGTGCCCGAAGCGCTGGCCCGCGAGGCTTTCACGCTCGCGGCCGCCAAGCTGCCGCTGCGCTGCACCTTCGTCACGCGCCAGATCGGCGCATGAACACGGAGCAAATCATGAGCAAAACATCTGATCTCCGCGCCAAGGACGTACCGGGCCTCGAAAAAGAGGTGACCGATCTCCTGAAGGCCCATTTCGGCCTGCGCATGCAGAAGGCCACGCAACAGTTGGCCAACCACAACACGCTGGGCACCACCCGGCGTGATATCGCCCGGGCCAAAACCATCCTGGCCGAGAAGAAGAAGGGAGCCGCCAAATGAGCGAAGCCCAGGTTCAAACCGCTGACATCGCGGCACCGGTTGCCGCCACCGTTGCGGCTGTGGCCACCGTGCCCGTCAAGAATACCCGCACCCTGGTCGGTCGGGTGGTCAGCGACAAGCGCAGCAAGACGGTGACCGTGCTGGTTGAGCGCCGCGTCACGCATGAGCTGTACGGCAAGATCGTCGGCCGCTCACGCAAATACCAGGCGCATGACGAAATGGGGCAGTACCACACCGGTGACACGGTCGAGATCGCCGAAGGCCGGCCGATCAGCAAGACCAAGTCATGGGTGGTGACCAAGCTGCTGCAAAAGGCCGGCTTGGTTTAAACCGCAGGGGCTGCACGGGCTTGCGGCCTGGTGCGGGCCAGGCAACGGTCGGAACGCTCGATACTGGCGCCCGGCCGTTTTTTGTGGCCCGCCCCGGCCCGTCAATCCGACAAGTCATCGAGGAAACACACCATGATCAAAGTAGGCGACAAGTTGCCCGCCGGCAACCTCAATGAATATGTTGAAGTTGAAGGCAATGGCTGTGCCATCGGCCCGAACAGTTTTGACATTGCGGCCGCCATCGGCGGCAAGAACGTCGCGCTGTTTGCGCTGCCGGGCGCCTACACGCCCACTTGCTCGGCCCAGCATGTGCCGGGCTATATCGAGAATGCCGAGGCGCTGAAGGCCGTCGGCATCGACGAGATCTGGTGCGTGTCGGTCAATGATGCGTTTGTGATGGGTGCGTGGGGCCGCGAACAGCACGCTGGCGGCAAGGTGCGCATGTTGGCCGACGGCAGCGCCGAGTTTGCCAAGGCCACCGGCCTGACGCTGGACCTGACGGCCCGTGGCATGGGCTTGCGCAGCAACCGCTATTCGATGTTGGTGGTCGATGGTGTGGTCAAGACGCTCAATGTCGAAGGCCCGGGCAAGTTTGAAGTCAGCGACGCCGACACGATGTTGCGTCAAGCCAAAGCGCTGCTGGGCTGATCGACATTCAAGGCTTTTACCGCCCAGCACTTGACACGTTGTGCGGCCGGCACGCACAATCGAAGGCTTCGCCGGAAATGCAGCTTTGGCACTCGCTCAGTGTTGCACGACCGGATCCGCTAAAAATTCCGCCCAAACAGACGTGTCAGGTTCGAAAGAATCCGGGCACCGATGACGGGCCCAAGACTGCTTGACTTGATGTGCTGCGCCACCGGCGCCACACGCAAGACGGGACAAGTTGGGGACACTCATGATCCAAATGCAATCGCGGCTTGATGTCGCTGACAACACCGGTGCCAAGTCGGTCCAGTGCATCAAGGTGCTCGGCGGCTCGCGTCGCCGCTACGCCGGCATTGGCGACATCATCAAGGTCTCGATCAAAGAGGCCGCACCGCGTGGTCGCGTCAAAAAAGGCGAGGTCTACAGCGCCGTGGTGGTCCGCACTGCCAAGGGCGTGCGTCGCCAGGATGGCTCGCTGGTGAAGTTTGACGGCAATGCTGCCGTGCTGCTCAACGCCAAGCTTGAGCCGATCGGCACCCGCATCTTCGGGCCGGTCACGCGTGAGCTGCGCACCGAGCGCTTCATGAAGATCGTGTCGCTGGCACCTGAGGTGCTTTGAGCCCACTGCTGCGCTTCGGCCAAAGGATTGATTAGCCATGAACAAAATTCGCAAAGGCGACCAGGTCATTGTTTTGACGGGTCGTGACAAGGGCAAGCGGGGCGCCGTATCGCTGCGTGTGGATGATGAGCGGGTCATCGTCGAGGGCATCAACATGGTGAAAAAACATGTTAAGCCCAACCCGATGAAAGGCACAACCGGTGGCGTCATTGACAAGACGATGCCGATTCACCAATCCAATCTCGCGATTTACAACGCCGCGACGGGCAAAGGTGACCGGGTGGGCGCCAAGATTCTTGCTGATGGCAAGAAGGTTCGTGTCTTCAAGTCCAGCGGCGCTGAGATCAAGGCCTGATCGGCCCAATCACGCCAAGCATATTGGGAATCAACATGGCACGTCTGCAACAGTTTTACCGCGAAAAGGTCATCCCCGATCTGGTCGTGAAGTTCAGCTACAAATCGGCAATGCAAGTGCCGCGTCTGACCAAAATCACCCTCAATATGGGTGTGAGCGAAGCAGTGGCCGACAAGAAAGTCATGGACCATGCGGTCAATGACCTGACCAAGATTGCCGGCCAAAAGCCGGTGGTCACCAAATCACGCAAGCCGATTGCCGGCTTCAAGATTCGTGAAAACCTCGCCATTGGCTGCATGGTCACTTTGCGCGGCGTGCAGATGTATGAGTTTCTGGATCGTTTTGTCACCATCGCACTGCCGCGCGTGCGTGACTTCCGGGGTATTTCGGGCCGGTCTTTTGACGGCCGCGGCAATTACAACGTCGGTGTCAAAGAGCAGATCATCTTCCCTGAAATCGAGTACGACAAGATCGACGCGATCCGGGGCATGAACATCAGTTTCACCACCACCGCGCAATCCGATGACGAATGCAAGGCGCTGCTGGCGGCCTTCAAATTTCCGTTCAAGAACTGAGGTGATCTGTGGCAAAACTTTCGCTCATCCAGCGTGAAGAAAAGCGCGAGAAACTCGTCGCCAAGTTCGCCAAGAAGTATGCGGAATTGAAGGCAATTTCCAACGACGCCAAGAAATCCGACGAAGAGCGTTATCTGGCGCGCCTGGAGTTGCAAAAGCTGCCGCGCAATGCCAACCCGACCCGCTTGCGCAACCGTTGTGGTTTGACCGGGCGCCCACGTGGCACCTTCCGCACTTTCGGCCTCGGCCGCAGCAAAATCCGTGAGCACGCCTTCAAGGGCGAGATTCCCGGTGTGACCAAGGCCAGCTGGTAAGCGGCACAGGAGAATTCACAATGAGCATGAGTGATCCCATCGCCGATATGCTGACTCGCATTCGCAATGCGCAGTCGGTGCAGAAGAAGCTGGTGTTGATGCCTTCTTCCAAAGTCAAGGTTGCGATTGCCCAAGTCTTGAAAGACGAGGGTTATATCGACGGCTTCCAGGTCAAAACCGAGGGCGCCAAAAGCGAACTCGAAGTGACGCTGAAGTATTACGCCGGCAAGCCGGTGATCGAGCGCATCGAGCGCGTCAGCCGGCCTGGCCTGCGGGTCTACAAGGGCCGTGATGCCATTCCGCAGGTGATGAACGGCTTGGGCGTGGCAATTGTCACCACGCCCCAGGGCGTGATGACCGACCGCAAAGCTCGTCAGGCCGGTGTCGGCGGCGAAGTGCTTTGCTACGTGGCCTGACCGGCGAAGGAGCGACAAATGTCCCGCGTTGGAAAGATGCCAATCACCGTCCCGCAAGGGGTGGACGTGCAGATTGCTGCCGATCAGATCACCGTCAAGGGCGCCAACGGCACCCTGGTGCGGGCGGTGAATGCATTGGTCAAGATCGAGAAAGACGGCGCCACGATCAAGCTGGCCCCGGCCAATGACAGCACCGAGGCCAATGCCATGAGCGGCACGATGCGTGCGCTGCTCAACAACATGGTCAATGGCGTGAGCAAGGGTTTCGAGAAGAAACTCACCCTCGTCGGCGTGGGTTTTCGGGCCCAGGCCGCTGGCAGCAAGCTGAACCTGCAAATCGGCTTCTCGCATCCGGTGGTCAAAGACATGCCGGCCGGTATCACGGTGGCCTGTGCCACCCAGACCGAGATATTGATCAAAGGCGCTGATCGCCAAGTCGTCGGTCAGGTGGCTGCTGAAGTGCGCGCCATCCGCCCGCCCGAGCCCTACAAGGGCAAGGGGATCCGCTACGCCGATGAGCGCGTGGTGCTGAAGGAAACGAAGAAGAAGTAAGGAGCAACAAAAATGCTGACCAAGAAAGAACAGCGCCTGCGTCGCTCCCGCCAGACCCGCATCCGCATTGCCAACCAGGGCGCGGTGCGTTTGTCGGTGTTCCGCTCCAACCTGCACATTTATGCCAGCGTCATCTCTGACGACGGGCTGCAGGTGTTGGCGTCGGCGTCCACCGCCGAGAAGGAAGTGCGCGAATTGCTGGGCAAAGACAAAGGCGGCAATGTGGCGGCTGCGTCGGCCGTTGGCAAGCGTGTGGCCGAGCGGGCCATTGCGGCCGGCGTGAGCAAGGTGGCCTTTGACCGCTCTGGTTTTGCGTACCACGGCCGCGTCAAGGCGCTGGCTGAGGCCGCCCGCGAAGCCGGCTTGCAGTTCTAAGCCGCGCGCCCGCAAAAAGTACAGGAATAAGCAACATGGCAAAGTTTCAACCCCGCGCCCAGACCGAAGCCAATGAGGACGGTCTGAAAGAAAAGATGATTGCGGTCAACCGCGTCACCAAGGTGGTCAAGGGCGGCCGCACGCTGAGCTTTGCCGCGCTCACCGTCGTCGGCGACGGCGACGGTCGCATCGGCATGGGCAAGGGCAAGGCCAAAGAAGTGCCGGTGTCGGTGCAAAAGGCCATGGACGATGCGCGGCGCGGCCTTTTCAAAGTGCAGTTGCGCAATGGCACGGTGCACCACAACGTGCGCGGTGAGCATGGCGCGGCCAAGGTGCTGCTGGCGCCGGCGCCCCCGGGCACCGGCATCATTGCCGGCGGCCCGATGCGGGCGGTGTTCGAGGTGATGGGTGTCACCGACATCGTTGCCAAGAGCCTGGGTTCGAGCAACCCGTACAACATGGTGCGCGCCACGCTGGACGCTCTCAGGCGCTCAACCACTGCCGCTGAAGTGGCGGCCAAGCGCGGCAAATCGGTCGAAGAGATTTTCGGCTGATCTGGCGCGACTCTCACGCACAGGCTTGGAGAACCCCATGTCGGACACGATTCAAGAAAAGAAGACCCTCAAGGTCAAGCTCGTCAAAAGCCCCATCGGCTGCAAAGCCACGCACCGCGCCACCGTGCGGGGTCTGGGCTTGCGGGGCGTCAACAGCGAGCGTGTGCTCGAAGACACCCCGGCCGTGCGCGGCATGATCAACAAGATCGCCTACCTGGTCGCGGTGCTGTAACGCGCCCACCCGCTACGCAAGGACAGCCAACATGCAACTCAACACCATCAAGCCGGCCACCGGGTCAAAGCATGCCAAACGGCGCGTCGGCCGTGGCATCGGTTCGGGCCTTGGCAAGACCGCCGGCCGTGGCCACAAGGGCCAAAAATCGCGCGCCGGTGGTTACCACAAGGTCGGCTTTGAAGGCGGCCAGATGCCGCTGCAACGGCGCCTGCCCAAGCGCGGTTTCAAGTCGGTGACCTTGAAGTACAACGGTCAGATCAGCCTGACCGACCTGCAAATGCTCGACCAGGACGAAGTCGATCTGGTCATGCTCAAGGCAGCACGCCTGGTGGGCCAAATGATCAAGCATGTCAAGGTGATCAAGACCGGTGAGTTGTCGCGCAAGGTGACGCTCAAGGGTATCGGCGCCACGGCGGGCGCCAAGGCGGCCATCGAGGCGGCCGGCGGCGCTCTGGCCTGATTTTTGATCTGACTCAAGAGCGCAAGGGTTATTCGTTTTGGCAACTTCAGCAAACCAGCTGGCCAAGAGTGGCAAGTTTGGCGACTTGCGTCGCCGGCTTGTTTTCTTGCTGATGGCGTTGGTGGTTTACCGTCTGGGTGCGCACATTCCCGTGCCCGGTATCGACCCCAACCAGCTGCAACAACTCTTCAAAGGCCAGCAGGGCGGCATTTTGAATTTGTTCAACATGTTCTCGGGTGGCGCACTACAGCGCTTCACGGTGTTTGCGTTGGGCATCATGCCGTATATCTCGGCATCGATCATCATGCAGCTGATGACCTACGTGGTGCCGACGCTTGAGTCACTGAAAAAAGAAGGCGAATCGGGCCGCCGCAAGATCACGCAATACACCCGCTACGGCACGCTGGGATTGGCGCTGTTTCAAAGCCTGGGTATTGCGCTGGCGCTGGAGGGCTCGGCAGGCCTGGTGCTGAGCCCGGGGTTCGGATTTCGCATGACCACGGTGGTGAGTTTGACCGCCGGCACGATGTTTTTGATGTGGCTGGGTGAGCAGATCACTGAGAGGGGTTTGGGTAACGGCATTTCCATTCTGATTTTTGGTGGCATTGCGGCAGGTTTGCCGGGCGCCATTGGCGGCCTGTTTGAGTTGATCCGCACCGGCGCCATGAGCATCGTGGCGGCCATACTCATCATCGGCGTAATAATCTTTGTCACTTTTGCGGTGGTGTTTGTCGAGCGTGGGCAACGCAAGATTCTGGTCAATTACGCTAAACGTCAGGTTGGAAACAAGGTGTATGGCGGACAATCGTCGCATTTGCCGCTCAAACTGAATATGTCTGGCGTGATCCCGCCGATTTTTGCGTCGTCGATCATCCTGCTGCCAGCCACTGTGGTGGGTTGGTTTGCCACCGGTGAGGGCATGCGCTGGTTGAAGGATATTTCATCCGCGCTGTCCCCGGGCCAGCCAATTTACGTGCTGCTGTATGCAGCGATGATTATTTTCTTCTGCTTTTTCTACACCGCACTGGTCTTCAACAGC
>JANMKO010000753.1:0-3368 GCA_031372085.1 Betaproteobacteria bacterium | reverse complement strand
GTTCTCGCGCTTGCTGGCCGGTGCACTGAGCCTGGGCTTTTTTACCTACGCCTTTGTCAACATGGGCATGGTCAGCGGCATCCTGCCCGTGGTGGGCATCCCGCTGCCGTTCATCAGCTACGGCGGCACGGCGATGGTCACCCTCGGCGTGGCGCTGGGCATGCTGATGTCGATTGCGCGCAGCCGGGGCGCGATGCAGCGCTGAGCCCCGCGCTGAGCCGTGGCCGGCGGGCGCTCAGGCCGGCCCCGGCAGCACCGGCCGCCGGCTCAACACAAACCGCACCGTGAACAGCGTGCCCGGCCCCTGGCCCAGCGCGGCCGCGCTGCCACGCGGCCGGGCGTCGGCAATCGTCATCTCGGCGCCGTGTTGCTGCACGATCTCATTGATGATGGCCAGGCCCAGGCCGCTGCCGTCCACCTGCGTGCCCAGCGCCCGGTAAAACGGCTGCAACACCAGCGCCCGCTCGGCCTCGGGGATGCCCGGGCCGGTGTCCTCCACCTGCAACACCACCACCTGGCCAAACGGGTCGTGCATCACCCGGGCCGTCACCGTGCCACCGGCGGGGGTGTACTGCAAGGCGTTGTCCACCAGGTTGCGCACCAGCTCACGCACCAGTGTGGGCTGGCCCAGCATGCAACGGGGTGGCTGGGCGGCTTGGGGCGGGGCGCTGGCCGGCTGGGCCAGCGTGGCCAGCCCGGGCGCCGAGGCCGGCGGGGCTGGCGCGGTTGGCGCGGCCAGCGGGGCTGGCGCTGGTGCATCAGGCCCCTCGTAGCCCAGGTCAATGCGCTTGTCCATCGCCTTGGGTACAAAGTCGCGCACCGTCTCGCGTGTCAGCGCGGCCAGGTCCACCGCCTCGGGCGGCCGGGCCTGGGCCCGGGCCTCGGCGCTGGCCATCGCCAGCAGCTGGTTGACCATGTGCGCCGCCCGCTCACTGGCGCGCGCAATCTGTTGCAGTGATCGCTTCAGCGCCAGCGGGTCTTGCTCGCCGGCGTCGATCTCACGCTGCGCCAGCTCGGCCTGCATGCGCAAGCCGGCCAAAGGCGTTTTGAGCTGGTGCGCTGCGTCGGCCAAAAAATGCTGCTGACTGCGCATGGATTGGTCCAGCCGGCCCAGCAAATCATTGATCGCGCTGACCAGCGGCGCCACCTCCTCGGGCACGTCGCGCTCGGCCAGCGGGCTCAGGTCATTGGCGGCGCGGCGCCGGATGCGCTGTTGCAGCTCATTGAGCGGCTGGATGCCGCGCGCCAGCGCAAACCACACCAGCAACACCGCCAGCGGCAGCACCACAAACTGCGGCACGATCACACCCTTGATGATCTCGGTGGCCAGCCGGGCGCGCTTGTCCAGCGTCTCGGCCACCTGCACCAGCGGCGCCGTCTCACCGGCCACCCCGGTGGGCGCCAGCCACAGGTAGGCCACCCGCACCGCGTCGCTGTGCACCTCGTCGTCGCGGTGCTTCAGTGCCTGCGCGGCGTTGGCCGGCTCGTCGGGCACCGGCAGGGCGCGCTCTCCGGCAACAAACTCACCGCGTGCGCCCAGCAGTTGAAAGTACACCTTCTCGGCATCGTCAGCGCGCAGCACCTCGGCCGCCACCTCGGGCAGGCGCAACCGCACGCTGCTGGGCCGGCCGGCCGCGCCGGGCACCACCACCACCTGGCGCGCCACGGTGCGGGCCATTTCGGCCAGGTCCCGGTCAAAAGGCCGGCTGGCAATGTTTTGTGCCACCAGCCAGGTCAGTGCCACGCTCATCGGCCACAGCAGCAGCAGCGGGGCCAGCATCCAATCCAGAATCTCGCCAAACAGCGAGCGCTGCTCTTTGGGCCGCGGCTCTTGCGCGGTGCTGGCGGCGGGTTGGGGGTCAGCGCGAGAGGGCATGGCGCTGCCAGCATAGGGCTTGTGTCGGCGCCGTCGGGCCAGTGCGCCAGCGCGCCGGCGCGGCAGCGCCGCCAGCGTCAGGCGGGAATCTTCTCCAGGCAGTAGCCCAGCCCACGCACTGTGGCGATGCGGATCGGCCCCTGCTCGATCTTCTTGCGCAGCCGGTGGATGTAGACCTCGATGGCGTTGTTGCTCACCTCTTCGCCCCACTCACACAAGCGCTCCACCAGCTGGTCTTTGCTCACCAGCCGGCCGGCGCGCTGCAGCAGCACCTCCAGCAGGCTGATCTCTCGCGCCGACAGCTCGATCATCTGGTCAGCGATGTAGGCCACCCGGCCGGTGGCATCGAAGGTCAGCGGCCCGTGCTTGATCACGCTGCTGGCGCTGCCCAGGCCGCGCCGGGTGAGGGCGCGCACCCGGGCCTCCAGCTCTTGCAGTGAAAACGGCTTGGCCATGTAGTCGTCGGCGCCCAGGTCCAGCCCTTTGACGCGCTGCTCCACGCTGTCGGCGGCGGTGAGGATCAACACCGGCACGGATGAGCCCCGGGCGCGCAGCTTCTTCAGCACCTCGAAGCCGTGCATCTTGGGCAGGCCCAGATCCAGGATCACCAGGTCAAACTCATGCGACGCCATGGCCGCGTCGGCCTCGCTGCCGCTGCCCACCTGGTCCACCGCATAGCCGGTGGCGCGCAGTGCGCGCAACAAACCATCCGCCAGCACCTGGTCGTCTTCGGCAATCAGAATTCGCATGGTTTGTCTCCTGCCGGCCGGGGTTTTTAAACGAAGCCCCGGTGACAATCGATTTTAGGAGGCTGTGCACTGCCGGCGCGCGTGAAAGTGATCAAACCGGCGCGCGTTGGGGCGCTGTAAAAATCGCCAACAAATACTGTACAAACATCCAGCTTTTCAACACAATCGGCACTCGAAACCAGGAGAGCCGTTATGGACGCACCCGTGAAAGCCTTGAACACCGAAAAAGCCAAAGCCCTGGCCGCCGCCCTGTTGCAGATCGAAAAGCAGTTTGGCAAAGGCTCGATCATGCGCCTGGGTGACGGCGAGGTGGTCGATGCCATCGAGGTCGTTTCCACCGGCTCGCTGGGCCTCGACATCGCGCTGGGCGTCGGCGGCCTGCCACGCGGCCGGGTGGTTGAAATTTACGGGCCTGAGTCATCGGGCAAAACCACGCTCACGCTGCAAGTGGTGGCGCAAATGCAAAAGCTGGGCGGCACCTGCGCCTTCATCGATGCCGAGCATGCACTCGACGCCCAGTACGCGCAAAAGCTGGGTGTCAACCTGCAAGAAATGCTGATCAGCCAGCCCGATACCGGTGAGCAGGCACTTGAGATCGTCGATGCACTGGTGCGCTCGGGCTCGGTCGATCTGGTGGTGATCGATTCAGTGGCCGCGCTCACCCCCAAGGCCGAGCTGGAAGGCGAAATGGGCGATTCACTGCCCGGCCTGCAAGCCCGGCTGATGAGCCAGGCGCTGCGCAA
>JANMKO010000734.1:0-2779 GCA_031372085.1 Betaproteobacteria bacterium | reverse complement strand
CGCGCCAACAGCCCCGTGCGCACGCTGTCGGGCGGTGAGCGCAACCGGGTGCTGCTGGCGCGGCTGTTTGCGCTGCCGGCCAATGTGCTGGTGCTGGACGAACCCACCAATGATCTGGACATCGACACGCTGGAGCTGCTTGAAGAACTGCTGCAAAACTATGCCGGCACGGTGTTTCTGGTCAGCCACGACCGGCGCTTTCTTGACAACGTGGTGACCAGCACGATTGCCTGGGAAGGTGATATCGGCCCGGCCGCCGGGCCGCCCCAAGGCCGGGCCGCGACCCCCTTGGGGGAGCCGGCGCCGAAGGCGGCCGGGGGGGCCAGTTCCACGGGCTGCTGGCGTGAGTACGAAGGCGGCATCGCCGACTGGCGGGTGCAGCGTGGGCGCATGTTGGCGGCGCAGGCGGCTGCGGCGCCGGTGTTGGCCAAGCCGGTGTCGGCGGCTGCCCCGGCACCGGCCGCCGCTGCGCCGGCCGCCAAAGTCCGCAAGCTGAGCTACAAAGAAAAACGCGAGTTTGAAGAGCTGCCCGGCCGTATCGAGGCGCTGGAGGCCGAGCAAAAAACGCTCAATGCCCGCCTGGCCGACAGCCGTCTGTATGCCGACGCCCCGGCCGAGGTGCCCGCCCTGCAGGCGCGCCACGCCCAGATCGACGATGAGCTGTTGGCGGCAATGGAGCGCTGGGAGCTGCTGGGCGGCTGAGCCCGGGCCGCCTGCCCGGCGTCAAATCGCGTTGGCATACCCCGTCCAGCCCTCGTTGGTGGCCGCCGGGTGGGTGTGGCTGACGATCAACCCCGATTGCAGGTACAGCGCGTTGAGCAGGCGCATTGCCCGGGGCGTGCCGATGTTGTGCCAGCGGGCGATGTCGGCCAGGTTGCAGGTCTGGCGGCGCAGCCGGTTGATGCAAGACAGCATCGCCGCCGGCACGTCCAGCCCGGCCAGATCGAGGCTGGGCGAAACCCGGTAGGCGGCCTGGCCGGCCAGCTCGGGCAGCAAGGCGGTGCGGGCGCCGCGCAATGCCACGGCCCACAACAGCGGGTGCAGCGGGCCGTAGTGGTCGGGCTCGGCCAGGCCGGTGGCGGCGTCCGGCGCCAGCCGCCGGGTGGCCGGGCGCACAAGCAGCACCTGCAGGGCGGCCAGGTCGGTGGCCAACAGCGTGGCCAGCGGCAGGCTGCAGTGCACCCGGCGGTCTTGGGCAAACAGGTTCAGCGTCAGCCGCTGCGCGTCGCAAGCCAGGTCGATGGCCAGCGGCTGGCTGTGGCGGATGCCGGCGGCCAGCACCTCCAGCAGCTCACGCTGGCTGCCGCCGGGCTCAAAGCGCTGCAAATCCTGCAACAGTGACGGGCTGAGCGAGCTGAGCGCCGTGTGCACCGTGTTGCCAGCGCTGACCACGCTGGCCGCCAGGCCCGTCTGCCGCGCAGGCGCAGCGGCCAGCGCATCAGCGCCGGGGTGTGGGCGGTCGGGCTCGTCGTTGGACTGGGTGGGTGGAAACATGCGCGGCGTCAACACAACGGTTTGAATGGTAAACGGGGGGCGCGGCGGCGCCGGGACGGGGCGTTTGCGCGCCTCGCCATCATGCCAAGGCGGCATCCGCCAGCGTGTGGCGCGCCGCTGCAAAGGCTTGCCAGAACCGGGCGTTCTGCGCGCTGGCAAAGTTGATCCGCATCAGCGGCGTGGCGCGCGGCGTGGCATGAAACAGGCTGCCCGGCGCCAGCAACCAGCCGTCAGCGGCCATGCGGTGGGCCAGCTGGTCGGTGTCCACGCCGGTGTGCACCCAGCCAAACAGGCCTTGCGGCGGCGCGGCAAATTTGCAGCCGGCCGCCTGCGCCAGCCGCACCACCCGCACCCGGGCGGCATCCAGCTGCTGCTGCACCCGCTCGGCATGGCGGCGCAGCAGGCCCTGGTCCAGGCACCAGGCCACCGCCCGCTCTTGCAGCCCGGGGGTGGTCAGCGTGCCCAGCAGCTTGGTGTCGATCAGCCGCTCGGCCAGTTGGGGCGCCGCTGCCACAAAGCCGACCCGCCAGTTGGGCGCCAGGATTTTGGAGAAGCCCGACACGTACACCGTGCGCTGCAAGCCGTCCAGCGCCGCCAGCCGGGGCGCATGCGGCGGCGCCAGCCAGGCGTAGGTGTCGTCTTCGACGATGGTCAGGTCATGGGCTTCGGCCAGTTTGAGGATCTGGTGCGCGGCGGCCAGCGACAGGCTGTGGCCGGTCGGGTTGTGCAGCACCGAGACGGTGACATACAGCTTGGGCGCATGCGCGGCCAACAGCTGCGCCATCACCGCCAGATCGGGCCCGTCCGGGCCACGCGGCACCGGCAGCAGCCGCATGCCTTGCCGGGTGAGGCGGGCAAACTCCACCGCCCAGCCGGGCTCGTCCACCAGCACCGCGTCACCCGGCTGCAACAGCGTGCGCGAGACGACATCCAGCGCATGCGTGGCGCCCAGCGTGGTGACGATCTGCTGCGCGCCGGCGGCAATGCCCAGCTCACCGCCCAGCCGGCGCGCCAGCGCCTGGCGCAGGCCCTCGTCACCGGCCGGATCACCGTAGCGCAGCGCCTCGGGCGCCTGGCTCAGCGTGCGGCGCAAGGCGCGGTCCAGCAAGCGCTGGTCGAGCCAGGCCTCGGGCAGCGTGCCCATGCCGGGGCCGCTGGGCGCCGGGCCCTGGGCAAACATGCCGCGGATCAGCGCGGTGGCGTCCACCGGCGCAGGCAGCCGGGCCGTGGCCGCGCCGCCCAGCCCGGCCAGCGCGCCCAGCCCGCCCAGCGGGCCCGGCCCGCC
>JANMKO010000655.1:0-1614 GCA_031372085.1 Betaproteobacteria bacterium | reverse complement strand
CTGTTTGGTGAGGGCACCTTCACCGGCAAGGGCCTGCTGCATGTGCAGGCCATGCAGGCGGTGCTGGCCGGCCGCCTGCCCGACGGCCGGGTGCTGAGCCATGATTTGCTGGAGGGCTCGATGGCGCGCTGCGGCACCGTCACCGACATCACCGTGATCGAAGAAGCCCCCTTTCACGCCGACGTGGCCGCCGCCCGCCTGCACCGCTGGACCCGGGGCGACTGGCAATTGCTGCCGTTTCTGGCGCAACCCCGGCGCTGGGGCCTGCGCGCCATCAACCAGTGGAAGATGTTTGACAACCTGCGCCGGTCGCTGGTGGCGCCGATGTCGCTGGCCCTGCTGGGGCTGTCGCTGGCGGGCGTGGGCATCACGCCGCTGGCCGCACTGGCGCTGGTGGTGGCGGCGTTCTCGGCCGGGCCGCTGATGGGTGCGGTGGCCGGCTTGTCACCCAGCCGCGATGACCTGGCCAAACGCCATTTTTATGCCCAGGCGCTGGCCGATCTGGCGCGTGCGCTGGGCGGCGGGCTGTGGTTGCTGCAGCAGTTGCTGGCCCAGGCGGCGATGGCCGGCGACGCCATCGCCCGCACCGCCTGGCGGCTGGCCGTCAGCCAGCGCCACCTGCTGCAGTGGACCACCGCTGCGGCCGCCCAGGCCCAGGCCCGGCACGGCCTGGGGCCGCTGCTGCTGGCGCACCGGCGCACGCCGCTGGCCGCGCTGGTGCTGCTGGCGGTGCTGTTGGCCGCCGGCACGCCCTACCCGCTGCTGGCCGGCGGGCTGTGCCTGTTATGGGCCACCGCGCCCATCGGCACCTGGTGGGTCAGCCGGCGCCAGCCGCGCCGCAAAGACGCCAACCTGGGCCCGGCCGAGCGCGCCCGGCTGGGCGACATCGCGCGCGACACCTGGCGCTTTTTTGAGCGCTGTGTCGGGCCTGACGACCAACACCTGCCGCCCGACAACCTGCAAACCGTGCCGCACGAGATGCTGGCCCACCGCACGTCGCCCACCAACATCGGCCTGTACCTGCTGAGCGCGGCCTGCGCGCGCCAGTTTGGCTGGATCGGCACGCAGGAGTTGCTCAGCCGGCTGGAGGCCACCACCGCCACGCTGGACGGTTTGCTGCGCCACCGTGGCCATTTCTTGAACTGGTACGACACGCAGACCGGCGCCCCGCTGCTGCCGATGTATGTGTCCACGGTGGACAGCGGCAACCTGTGCGGGCATCTGCTGGCCACCGCCCAGGCCTGCCGTGAGCTGGCCGACGCACCGCACGACGGCGCGGCCGCGCAGCGCGCGATCAGCGCGTCGCGCCAGCGGCTGGCCCCGCTGCTGGTGGCTGCCAGCCGGCGCCAGCCGGCGCGCCGCGATGAGTTGCGCTGCTGCCTGGCCGACCACCGCGCCACGCTGCGCTCGGCCCGGCTGGACGTGCAGGCCGGGCTGGCGGGGCTGGCGGGGCAGACGCCAGCGGGCGCCCCGGATGCCGGTGTCGGCGCGCTGCTGGCCAGCCACCGCCTGCTGGCGCTGGCCCGGCGCTTTGAGGCGCTGGCCGGTGCGGCCGACTTCCGCTTTCTGTACCACCGCAAGCGCCACCTGTTCCACATCGGCTGGCGCGTGGCC
>JANMKO010000650.1:0-2437 GCA_031372085.1 Betaproteobacteria bacterium | reverse complement strand
GCTGCTGGCCGCGCCCGGCGCCAGGCCGGAATGCACGCCCACGGCGGCATACACCTCGGGGTAGGCGGCGGCCACCAGCGCGGCCATCGCACCGCCGGCCGACAGCCCGGCGATGTACACCCGGCGTGCGTCCAGGCCTTGCGCGGCCAGCACCACCTGGGTCATCGACGCGATCAGCGCGGCCTCACCGTTGCCGCGTGTCTGGTGGTTGTGCTTGAACCAGTTCCAGCAGCGCTGGGCGTTGGCGTCTTGCGATTGCGCCGGGTACAGCACACAAAAGCCCTGCTCGGCAGCGAGGGCGTTCATGCCGGTGCCGGCGGCAAAGTCGTCCGGGTTCTGGGTGCAGCCGTGCAGCATCACCACCAGCGGCAAGCGGCGCCCGGCCGCGCCCGGCGGGGTGTACAGCTTGTAGGCCCGGGTCAGCCCGGCGCGGCTGTGGCTGCCACTGGTGAAGGTGTCGCCCGGTGCGGGGCTGGCGCTGGCCGGGGCTGCGGGCCGGGTTGTCGGGGCTGCCTCGGGCGTTGCGGCCGGCTGCGGCCGGTCTGCCAGGCCGGTGTGCGGTGCTGCGCCGCTGCCGGGGTTGAGCTCAAACACGCAGCCGTCCAGCACCGTGGCCGATGTGGCCGGCGCGTCGGATGTGGCCGGGGGCGGGGCGGTAAACCGGCGCAACAGCCCGGCCAGGCCGGCGGGGACGGCGCCGGCCGGCGCGGCGGTGGGCGCTGCGTCGGGGCCAGCAGCCCCGCGCAACGCGCGCTGGATGGCGTCGGTGGCCTCGGCCAGGCGGCCGCTTTGGGTCAATCGGGTGGCGTTTTGCAGCAAATTCTGGAGCGTGGCGTTCATGCAATCCTTGCGGGTGGGGGTTTGTTAAAAAAGCGGAAGGGTCAGCGCTGGCGTGCGGCCAGCGCGGCTTTGACCTCGGGGCTGGCCTGCAGCGCGCCCAGCACATCGATGGACTGGATGGTGGCCAGTGCCAGCGCGGGCGTCACATCGGCGGCAATCGTCACCAGCCCCAGCACGCGGATCTGCAGCATCTGCTGCGCTGCCTGCGCGGCGCGCAGATCGTCGGCACTGAGGTGTTGCAGGCCCAGCACCAGCATCTTGCGGGCCACCACCTGCTTGACCGCGTCAGCATGGCTGCCGATCTGGTTGCGGATGGCGGTGCGGATGAAGTCACTGCGGTTGCCGTAAAAACCCTCGGCCACCAACAGATCGATTTGCCCAAGATCGACAAAACCGAGGTTGATGGTGAGTTTTTCAGACTCGGCCGGCTTGGCCCGGGCCACGGCGTTTTGGTGGGGAGATGGCATGCCCAAATCATAACACCATCCACCTGGATGGTATGAGGATGTTTTTGGGCTGGTATTTAGATCATCCCGGGCCAACGTACCGCAGCACCGCCTTGCCGGCGGCGGCTGCTGCCACGCTGGCGGCCGTGCCCCAGGCGATGTCGATCAGCGACAGGCCCAGCGGCCACTGGCGCAGCGTGGCCAGGTTGCTCAGGTCATAAGTGGCGTAGGCCAGCAAACCAAACAGCGCGGCGGCCAGCAGCGTGGCGCGCCAGGCCGGGTCAGCGGCATGGGGCAGCAAGGCAAACACCACCAGACCCACCGGATAGAGGGCATAAAACACGCCGGCTGCCAGCAGATTGGGCCGCTCGGCCATCAAGTGGCCGATGCCCTGCTGGTACAGCGGGCGCGCGATCAGGCCCAGCCACAGGCCGTCCAGCAGCAGCATGGCCAGCAGGGTGGCGGCGTAGGCGGCAAGGGTTCGGCTCATGTTGGGGCGGGCGATCAAAGGCGCTGCGGGGCGCCGCCCCGCGCCGCGCAAAAAATCAGGCGCGGGCGGCCAGCAACTCGGCCTTGCGTGTGGCGATCTGCTGGCCGAGCGCGGCCAGGTCGAGCCGGCTGGCCCTGGCTTTGGGGAACATCTCGCCCTGCTCCTCTTTGACATGGTGTTTGACGTACTCCGACAGCACCTTGACGATAGCGTCGAACATCTCGCCGCTGGGCGTCTGGCCCTCCACCTGGGCAATCAGGCCTTTCAGCGTGGCGTGCTCCACGGTGGCCTCGGGCACCAGCATTTTGTCTTTGAGCGCCTGCTTGACGGCGGGGTAGAAGATCTCCTCCTCCACCTGGGCATGCACCGTCAACTCGGTGCAGATCTGGCTGACGATCTGCTTTTTCTTGGCCGCCGAGCGTGTGCCTTCGTAATCGGCAAACAGCGCACTCACGCGCTGGTGATCGGCGCGCAGCAGGGCCACCGCGTCGGGTGTCTTGGCGCTGGCACGGCGTTTGGGGGGCAGGGTTTTTTTGGTGGCAGTGACCATCGGGTTGTCTCCGTTTGAGCAGCGGTGTGGTTGGGTGGGGATCAGTGCACGAACAGCGCGATCAGGATGATGATCGGGATGGGGATGCCGAGAAACAGCAGCAGCAGGGAT
>JANMKO010000636.1:0-4067 GCA_031372085.1 Betaproteobacteria bacterium | reverse complement strand
CGCCGGCTGTAGTCGAGTTGAAGGTGGCCGTGCCAGCCCATGCGGTGGGTGCGGGGCCTTGAGCGCCCGGCGTTGATTGCTTGCAACGAGTTTAGGCGGGCCCGGGGCGGTGGCCGATCTGGCCGACCTGGCCGATACGGCCGGTCCAGCCGGTCCAGCCGATCCAGCCGATCCAGCCGATCCAGCCGATCCAGCCGATGCGGCCGGTTCAGCCCATCCAGCCGATCCAGCCGATCCAGCCGATCCAGCCCATCCAGCCCATCCAGCCCATCCAGCCCATCCAGCCGGCCCGGCCGATGCCTGGCCCCAGCGCCGC
Organism: Betaproteobacteria bacterium; assembly: GCA_031372085.1. Taxonomy (GTDB): domain Bacteria; phylum Pseudomonadota; class Gammaproteobacteria; order Burkholderiales; family Burkholderiaceae_C; genus Pseudaquabacterium. The sequence goes on along the minus strand of JANMKO010000636.1, from coordinate 3,751 downwards.
AGCGGCCGGCGCCCGGTGTTGGCGGGCGCCGCGCAGGCACCGCGCGGGGCCGGGGCCCCGGGGCCTGAGCGGCTACATTGCGGTCGGTGCCTGCCGCAGGGCTGCCTCGGTGGGGCGCTGGCGGTGGGCGTTGCGCCAAGTTGCCCCCTGCTGACCATGCCTTTTGCCGACATCCCGCCCCAGCCGCCGATGACTGTTGCCGTGCCGGTGGTGCTGCGGCTGACGGCCGAGCGTGTGCAGGTGAGTGACGGCGCCACGATGGGCCTGGCCGGCCTGCACTACCTGCGCCCGCTGGGCACCGGGGTGGATGGCACCGCGCTCGATGGCACCGGGGCGGATGGCGCCGGGGGCGGCTATGGCGGCCTGTCGGTGTTTGGCGCGCTGCAAGGCGATCGGGGCGGCTTTTTTGGCTGGGGCGTCAGCGCCGGCTACCGCTGGCAGCACGGGCCCTGGTCGGCCGAGGCCGGCGGTTTTGTCGGCGGTGGCGGCGGCAGCCCGGGCTGGGTGGGCGGCGGGCTGATGCTGCGCCCGCACGCCGCCGTGGCCTACCAGTGGGGGCCGCTCAGCCTGGGGCTGGGCGCGGCGCAGGTGTGGTTTCCCAACGGCGCCGTGCGCAGCACCCAGCCGTTTGCCAGCTTGAGCTGGACCGGGTCGGCGCTGTTCGGCCCGGCGGGCGGTGCCGACGCGCCACCGGTCACGGCATGGCAGGCGGCGGCCCTGCCGACTGAAACCGCCGCCGTGGCCGGCCAGTACGGGTTTGGCGGCCGGTCGGTGCGGCGCGACGGCAGCGGCGCCGCGCCCGCCATGCGCTACGGCGGGCTGGTCGTCCGCCGGGCGTTGCCGGGCAGCGTGGCCGGTGGCCAGCCGTACTGGCTGATCAGCACCGCCGGTGCGTTGAGCCCGGCCTATGCCGGCTATGCCGAGCTGCTGGGCGGCCTGGGCGCCTGGTGGCCCGCGCCCGCCGGGCTGCCGTGGTCACTGCGCCTGGAAGCCGGCGTGGGATCGGCGGGCGCCGGCGCGGCGGCCGACACCGGCGGCGGTTTGCTGGCCCGCGTGGCCGGCGGCGTGTCTTGGCAGCTGGGCCCGAATCTGGGCCTGACGGCCAGCGCCGGCCGGGTGGCCAGCCCGGGCCCTTTCAAAGCGCGTGATGCCCGCATCGAGCTGGCCTGGCGCGGCTGGGACTTTGTGCCCGGCGCGCAGCCCAGCCCGGGCCCGGCACCGGGCGCGGTGGCCTGGGCGCCGTGGTCGGTTTCAGCCGGTGCGGTGCAATTTGCCCGCATGCGGCGTGACGACGGCCGTGATCCCGGCCTGGGCCTGGCGGCCTTGACATTGGAGCGGGCGCTGGGCCCGCACTGGCATGTGCGGGTGCAGGCCAACATAGCCACCCACGGCGCTGCCGGCGGTTATGCCACCGGCCAGATCGGCCTGGGCTGGCGCAGTGCGCCGCTGGCCGGCAGCCCCTGGCAACTGGGGGCAGACGCCAGCGTGGGCGCAGCCGGCGGTGGCAGTGTGCGGGTGGGCGGCGGGCTGATCGGCCAGGCCCAGCTACAGGCGCGCTACGCGCTGTCACCGCACTGGGCGCTGCAGGCTGACGCCGGCTGGCTGCGCAGCCGGCACGGCGTGTTGAGCAGCCCGCTGGTCGGCTTGAGCGCGGTGTATTTGTTCTCGCGCCTGCAGGGCATTTGAGCGGGGCCGGCCGCCTGCCCGCCTGCGTGCAGGCCCGTCCGCCGCCCGCATGCACAGGGCGCGCCGGGCCGGTTTGACGGGGATTGAACACGCTGAAAGCGCTGACGGCGCTGAAGGCGGCAACATGCGCTACCGTCTGGGCCGTGCCGCCCAGAGATCAAATCCCCCGTCCACCGCAACTCAGCCCCCCGCAGGAGCCCGCATGACCGATCCCAACCGCTTCGAGCTGTTCTCTTTCTGGCGCACCTCGGCCACCTACCGGGTGCGGGTGGCCTTCAATTTGAAGGGCGTGCAGCCGCAAGAGCACAACGTCAACCTCGACGCGGGCGAGCAGCGCAGTGCTGATTTCTTGAAGATCAACCCGATGGGCGCCATCCCGGCGCTGATAGACCACGCGCCCGGCCAGCCGGCCACGCCGCTGACGCAATCGCTGGCAATCCTGGAGTTCATCGACGAGACCTACCCCCACCCCGCGCTGCTGCCGGCCGACGCCCACGGCCGCGCCCGGGTGCGCTCACTGGCGGCAATGCTGGCCGCCGACACGCATCCGCTGATCACACCCCGGGTGAAAAAATACCTGACCACCAGCGCCCAGTTTGACGACGCCGCCTGGCGCGCCTGGCAGATTCATTGGTTCACCACCGGCCTGCAAGCACTGGAGCAGCGCCTGGCCCATGAGCCCGAAACCGGCACCTTCTGCCACGGCAACACCCCGGGCCTGGCCGACATCTGCCTGGCCAGCATCCTGGTGGTGATGCGGGTGTTCAAGATCGACGTGGCCGGCATCCCCACAGTGCAGCGCGTGATGGCCGCGTGTGAGGCGCTGGCGCCATTTGCCAATGCGGCGCCGGCGCTGCAGGCGGGGGCGCCGCAGGGGTGACGGTTTTGATCTGGCCAACCGGCTGCCGGCCCGCAACCCTCAACGCGGCGCAGTTGAAATCGACCCGGGGATGACCACGACGGCCGATGTTTTGCCAGTGGCCGGCATCAGCGGCCCGTCCCCGATCTGCCCGCCGTCCAGCGCCGTAGCCAGGCCGTCACGTCATCGATGGCCGGCACGCCGGCCAAGACCACCAGCATCAGCGCCAGCGGCACCGTGGACACATAGCCCAGCGTCTTGAAGCCGATGGCGCCGGCAACACCGCCCGCAAAAAAGCAGCCCACCAGCGTGCTCAACAGCCGCAGGCGGCGGCGGTCGGCCAGCACCCTGCCAGCGGCGGCGCCCCGGCCGTTGTTCCAGTAAACCAGCTTGCCCAACTCGATGCCGATGTCGGTGACGACGCCGGTGACATGGGTGGTGCGGATCTCGGCATGCGACAGCTTGGTGATGACCGCGTTCTGCAGGCCCATGATGAAGCACAGCAGCATCACCGTGACCGGCACAAACAGCCCCTCGATGCGGGCCAGCCATGCCCCAAGCAGCCCGAAGCACAGCAACAGCAAGGCCTCCAGCAGCAACGGAAATGCAAACTGGCTGTGCAAGCGGTGGCGCCGGGCGTAGTTCACCATCACTGCCGAGCAGGCCGCGCCGGCCACAAACGACACCAGCGCACCGGCCCCTTGCAGCACCAGCGGGAAGACGCCCAGTGCGATGTTGTCGGCCATCGCCGAAACAATGCCCGTCATGTGCGACGTGTACTGTTGCACCGCCAAAAAGCCACCGGCATTGGTGGCACCAGCCACAAACGACAGCGCAAAGCCAAGCTGTCGGTCAGCCAGGGCCGTGCGTGTGCGGCCGGTCAGGCGTCTTGCATAGTTGATGGGCATTTGCTTGGTCAAGCCTGGGCAGTTAGGGCTGCGTTGTCTGTGCGCAGGCGCACGCCCCGGCCTTTGACAGGTGCCCAGCCTTTAGCAGCATGACTGACACGACAGCCCGCTTGACACGCGCCGGAATGCCCCGCTTGAACCGACAGTTCGGCCTCACTTTCTAAGCTGCCTGTGCGGCAGTGAATAACGGCTACTCTGCGCGCGACGAGCTGGACGCTTTCTAAGCTGCCTGTGCGGCAGTGAATTCGATGTGGTGGCGGCGGCAGCTTCGGAGGGATTTCTAAGCTGCCTGTGCGGC
>JANMKO010000604.1:0-7166 GCA_031372085.1 Betaproteobacteria bacterium | reverse complement strand
AGCTCTCGCGCCTTGGTGGCCTCGTAGGCGGCAAAACTGCCCGGGTAGCTGCGCAGGATGCCGCGGTCCAGCTCAAGAATGCGGGTGGCCACCGCGTCGAGAAACGCTCGGTCGTGGCTGATCAGCATCACACTGCCCTTGAAGCCACGCAGCAGCTCTTCGAGCCAGGCGATCGAGTCGAGATCGAGGTGGTTGGTGGGCTCATCGAGCAGCAGCATATCGGGCACCGCCACCAGTGCCTGGGCCAGCGCGACGCGCTTTTTCATGCCGCCTGAGAGCTCACCGATGTCGCGTGCGCCGTCCAGATGCAACTGGGCCAGGGTGGTGTCCACGCGCTGCTCCCAGGTCCAGGCATCCAGCGCCTCGATGCGGGTTTGCAGGGCGTCCAGGTCCACGCCGTCGGCATGCTCTTCATAGGCTTGCCGCACCGCCCGGGCCTCGGCCACGCCTTCAGCCACCGCCTCGAACACCGTGTGGCCGGGCTCGAACAGCGGCTCTTGCGGCACGTAGCAGATGCGCAGGCCTTGCGTCAATTGCAGCAAGCCGTCGTCGAGGTTTTCAAGCCCGGCAATCACCTTGAGCATCGATGATTTGCCGGCGCCGTTGCGGCCGATCAAGCCCAGGCGCTCACCGCTGTCGATGGCAAAACCGGTGGCATCGAGCAAGGCCACATGGCCGTAAGCCAGGTGGGCGTTGGTGAGGGAAAGAAGGGCCATGGGCGGATTGTCGCCGGGGGCATCGGGGGCCGGATCGGGGGGGCGCGTTGGGTGCCATCGGCGGCAGGGCTTGGGCGACAATGGCCGCATGGACCGCAGCGCCAGCCGCCAACCCCGCCGCCAGCAACAAGCGGGCGACTTGGCGTTTTGGCGGTCGCGGCCGATGGCCGAGCGCATGGCGGCGGTGGAGTTGCTGCGCCAGCAGGCGATCAACCCGATGGACAAACCGGATGCTGAACCGCGACTTCAAAGAGTTTGCCGAATTGCTCAACGCCAGGGGCGTTGAGTACCTGGTGGTTGGCGGCTACGCGCTGGCTGCGCATGGCCACCCAAGATACACCGGGGACATCGATTTCTGGGTGCGCCCCGTGGCCGACAACCTCGGGCGGCTGTTGGCGGTGTTGCAGGATTTCGGCTTCGGCTCGCTTGGGCTGACCGCAGCGGACTTTGACGGCGACAGCGTCATCCAACTCGGCCAGCCACCGAGGCGGATTGACCTGCTGACGGCCATCGATGGCGTGGCGTTCGATGCTTGCTGGGCACGCCGCGAGACGGTTGAGCTGGCTGGCGTGCCGCTGCCGATCATTGGCATCGACGATTTCAAGGCCAACAAGCGGGCCAGCGGTCGGCTGAAGGATTTGGCGGATCTGGAGAGCCTGGAGGCTGGCAGCCCACCAGCCGACAGCGCGAAAGCCGTCTGAACGCACCGGCCCCGACGCAGCGCGAATCAGGCACGATGGCGGCCGACCGACGGGGATAGGCCAGGCCGGCGCCGGCAACGCGGTGACCTTCAAAGAGCCACTCGGGCCGGCAGCCGGCCTGCGCCCATCCCGGCCCCGGCCTGGCGCACTCACAGCGACGGCGGCACCAGCCCCAGATCGATGCACGCCGCGCCGTCGGCCGCCGGGCCCAGCGGCTCGTGGCTGGCCACCAGCCAGGCCTGGCCGGGCGACTGGCAAGCCCGCAGCAACGCGCTGCGAAACCAGGCCAGCGACAGCGCATCCAGCGCGTTCAGCGGCTCGTCCAGCAGCACCACCGGCGTGCCCACGGCCAGCGCGGTGGCCAGCGCCACCTTGCGCTGGGTGCCTGTGGACAAGGCCGCCAAGCGCTGGCCCAGGTGCGGCGCCAGGCCCAGGCCGTCGATCTGGCTGGCCAGCCCGGCGCTGTCGAACGTCGGGTACAGGCCGGCGATGAAGCCGAAATACTCACGCGCGTTCAGGTGGTCAAAAGCCACCGCGCCAGGGCCGCACCAGAACACCGCGCGTCGGTAGTCCAGCGGCTGGCGGTGCGCGTCCCGGCGCTGTGCCGTCAGGCGGCCGGCCAGCGGCGGCATGGCCCCGGCAAGCAGCGCCAGCAAGGTGGATTTGCCGCTGCCATTGCCGCCACGCAGCCAGGTCAATCCCGGGCCGACCTGGGCCGAGAAACCGGTGAATACCGGCCGGCCGGGGTAGGAGAAGCTCAAATCGTCGATCTGCAACAGCGCGGTCATGGGGGCTCCGGGGTCATCGCGGCACCTCGGACGCCAGCGCCACCAGCAGCACCAGCGACACCCACCAGCGGCTGGCCTGGCTGGCCACCTCCAGCGGGCGGCTGACCACCTCCAGCGCGCACAGCCCGACGCCCGCCAGCAGGTAGGTGCACGCCACCGCCGCGCGCAGCGACGCCCAGGGCAGCGTCAGCGCCAGCACGCCGTAGCCCAGCAGCGCCGGCAGCAGCGCCAGCAGCGCGCGCTGGCGGTGCAGGCGCTGCGGCGCCAGCGGCAGTACCGCGCAGGCGGCGATCAAGGGCTGGAACTCGGCGCGCGACAGCCGGTCGGCCCGGCTGCTGAGCAGCAGCGCCACCAGCGCAAAGCCCGCCAGCCACCAGCCGGTGCGCGACGGCGGCGTGAGGCGCAAACCCACTGTCAAGGCCAACAGCGCCAGGCCGCCCCAACGCAGCGCCCAGCCGGTGCGGCGTGCTGGGCCGCGCCAGAGTGGCAGCGCCCAGAGCACCCAGGCCGGGCGGCAAAGCCAGGGACGGGTCGGGCGGGCCGTCGCGTGCCCGGCCATCGGCGGATGGCAGATCGCCTCTCCCGCTGGAGCGGCACGCCGGCTGGGCCCGTGCTGCGATGGCCGGGCGGGTTGGCGCAGCGCCTGCAGCACGGCCACGCCGGCACCCCAAGACCCGAGCATCACCCCCACCAAACCGACCAGCGCCTGCGGCCACCACGGCATCAACCACGCCGGCTGGTGGGCCCACCAGGTGGCCGCGCCGATGACATACAACACGAGCACCGGCAGCAGGCCCAGCGCCACCACAGTGGCGTCTGAGGCCAGCCGGGCGCGGCGCGGGATCGGCAGCGCCAGCTCAGCGGCGCGCCAGGCCACTGGCCACAACAGCGGCCGCATGGCCCACACCAGCCAGGCGCCCAGCGCCGCCTGCACCAGCACCGCTGCGGCCAGCCAGGCCGGGCGGGAAGCCGCCTTGAACAGTGGCAGCACCAGCCAGGCCGCCACCGCGCCCACGCTGTCGATGGGGTTGTTGCTGCCCGCGCCCAGCAGCACCGCGCCCACCCAGCCGTAGCCGCCCCAGCGCCGCAAGAAGACCCACAAGGCGGCGCCGCACCAGCGCAGGCGTATGGCGGGATAGCGCAGCAGCGCAACGCCGTGCTCAGGCCCGGCGGATGCCGGGCGGCCGATCACGCGCGCCGATGGCACGGCGCGCCGTCAGCCGGCCAGCGCCGCCGCATGGTGGCGCAGGTGGTCGTCGATGACGCTGGCGATGAAGTAGTAGCCGTGGTCGTAGCCGGCATGGTGGCGCAGCGTCAGCGGCTGGCCGACTGCCGCACAGGCGGCCTCAAAGCGCTCGGGCTGCAACTGGCCGTCGGCCAGGAATTTGTCGGCCCCGCCCTGGTCGATCAGGATGCCCTGCGGGTACGGCGCGGCCGGCTGTGCGCCCATCAGCGCGCTGGCGTCGTGCGCGGCCCAGGTTTTGGTGGCGCCGCCCAGGTAGCCGGTAAAAGCTTTGTGGCCCCACGGGCAGTGCATGGGCGCGCAGATCGGCGCCAGCGCCGACAGGCTTTTGAACACGCCGGGGTGGCGCAGCGCCAGGGTGAGCGCACCGTGGCCGCCCATCGAGTGGCCGAAGATGCCGGTGTGCGATTGCCGCACCGGCGCCTGCGCCCAGACCTGCGGCAGCAGCTCATCCAGCAAATAACTTTCCATGCGCCAGTTTGTGGTCCACGGTGGCTGGGTGGCATCGAGGTAGAAGCCGGCGCCGACACCAAAATCCCAGGCCTCGGCCTCACCCGCCACGCCGGCGCCGCGCGGGCTGGTGTCGGGCATCAGCAGGGCCAGGCCCAGCTCGGCCGCCAGGCGCTGGGCGCCGGCCTTGGTGGCAAAGGTTTCTTCCGTACAGGTCAAGCCGGCCAGGTAGACCAGCAGCGGCACCTTGGCTTGCGCCGCCTGCGGCGGCAGGTACAGCGCAAAGCGCATCGGCGTGCCGGTCTCGGCCGATGCGTGGCGGTAGAAGTGCTGCATGCCACCGAAGCTGGCATGGGCGGACAGGGGTTCCCAGGTCATCAGTGAAACCCGGCTCAAAACATCACCACCGAGCGGATCGACTCACCACGCTTCATCAACTCAAAGCCCTCGTTGATCTGGTCGAGCCGCAATTTGTGGGTGATCAGGCTGTCGATATTGAGCTTGCCGTCCATGTACCAATCAACGATCTTGGGCACGTCGGTGCGGCCGCGCGCACCGCCAAAGGCCGAGCCCTCCCATTTGCGGCCGGTGACGAGCTGGAATGGCCGGGTGCTGATCTCGGCCCCGGCATCCGCCACGCCGATGATGATGCTGCGGCCCCAGCCCTTGTGGGTGCATTCCAGCGCTTGCCGCATCACTTGGGTGTTGCCGATGCATTCGAAGCTGTAGTCGGCGCCGCCGTCGGTGAGCTGCACGATGGCGTCCACCACATTGGCATGTTCTTTCGGGTTGATGAAATGCGTCATGCCAAATTGCCGCGCCATCGCCTCACGTGCCGGGTTCAGGTCGACGCCGATGATCTTGTCGGCGCCCACCATCTTGGCGCCCTGGATCACGTTCAACCCGATGCCGCCCAGGCCGAAGACGACCACGTTGGCGCCGGCCTCCACCTTGGCAGTGAACAGCACCGCGCCCACGCCGGTGGTCACACCGCAGCCGATGTAGCAAACCTTGTCGAACGGCGCGTCGGGCCGGATCTTGGCCAGCGCGATGCCGGGCACCACGATGTGGTTGGCAAACGTGCTGCATCCCATGTAGTGCAGGATCGGCTTGCCGTCGATGGAAAAGCGCGACGTGCCGTCGGGCATCAGGCCCTTGCCTTGCGTCGGGCGGATCGCCTGGCACAAGTTGGTCTTGCGCGACAGGCAGAACTTGCAGTTGCGGCACTCGGGCGTGTAGAGCGGGATCACATGGTCGCCGGCTTTGAGCCACGGCACGTTGGCGCCCACCTCCAGCACCACGCCCGCGCCTTCATGGCCCAGGATGGCCGGGAACAAGCCCTCCGGGTCAGCGCCGCTCAAGGTGTAGTAATCGGTGTGGCAGATGCCGGTGGCTTTGATCTCCACCAGCACCTCGCCGTCGCGCGGGCCGGCCAGGTCTACTTCTTCGATGGTCAGTGGGGCGCCGGCTTTCCAGGCGACAGCGGCTTTGGTTTTCATGCGGTGGCTTCTTTCAGTTGTGATTAAAGGGGGGACGGTTCAATACGGCTTCGAGCGCGGTGAGGTACATCGCCGCCACATCAAAACCGGTCTGGTCGGTGATTTCTTGAAAGCAGGTCGGGCTGGTGACGTTGATCTCGGTCAGGCTGTGGCCGATCACGTCCAACCCCACCAGCAGCAGGCCGCGCCCAGCCAGTATCGGGCCCAGCGCGGTGGCAATGTCGCGCTCACGCTCGGTGAGCGCCATCGCCACGCCCTTGCCGCCCACCGCCAGGTTGCCGCGGATCTCAGTGCCCTGCGGGATGCGCGCCAGGCTGAAGGGCACCGGCTGGCCGCCGATCACCAGCACGCGCTTGTCGCCCTGGGTGATCTCGGGCAGGTACTTCTGCACCATCAGCGTCTGTGCGCCACCTTGGTTCAACGTCTCGGTGATGGCACCCAGGTTCAGGCCATCGGGCCCGACCCGGAAGATGCCCATGCCGCCCATGCCGTCGAGCGGCTTGAGGATGATGTCCTGGTGCTCGGCATGGAAGCGCCGCACGTCGGCTGCGTCGCGTGTCACCAGGGTGGGGCCGATGAACTGCGCAAACTCAAGAATCGCCAGTTTTTCAGGATGATCGCGCAGCGCCTGCGGGCTGTTGAAGACCCGGGCGCCTTCGCGCTCGGCCTGGCTCAGCAGGTGGGTGGCGTAGAAATATTCGCTGTCGAACGGCGGGTCTTTGCGCATCAGCACCGCGTCCACCTCGGCCAGCACTTGCGGGCGTTCATCCGGGTGCTGTTGCGCGGCTTTGAACCAATCTTCAGCGTCACCGGTGAGGGTGATGTCGCGCACAAAGGCGGTGACCTTTTCACCCCGCTGCCAGCGGATGTCTTTGGGCTCACAGGCCATCAACGTGTGGCCGCGCCGCACCGCCTCGCGCATCATCGCGAAGGTGGTGTCTTTGCAGGTTTTGAAGTCCTCCAGCGCGTCGGCGACAAACAGCAGTTTCATGCTCTGGGTTCCAATGAGATCAGCAGGAAGTTTGAGAGGGTAACAACCAAGCAGCCGCCGCAGAACCGGCTCCGCCGGGCTGCCGGCGGCCGCCCCCTGGCGGGCTGAGGCCGGACACAAACGGTGAGCCGTTTGTGCCTGCCGAAGGGCTGGGCCTCTGGCCCAGCGCGGCCTGCAAGGACGCCGCAGGCGCTACGGGGGGGACCATTTTTTCACAGCCAGGGTGACGCTGCCGGCCAGCACGCCCCAAAACGCCGCGCCGATGCCGGCCATCGTCAGGCCCGACAACGTGACCAGAAAAGTGATGGCCGCCGCGTCACGGTGGCGCTCGTCCTTCAAGGCCAGGCTCAAGCCACCGGCAATCGTGCCCAGCAGCGCCAGGCCGGCCACCGTGGCCACCAACTCACGCGGAAACGCCGCCAGCAGCCCCACCACCGCGCCGCCGGCCAGGCCCATCAAGATGTAAAAAACACCCGCCATCACCGGCGCGGTATACCTTTTTGCCGGGTCGGGGTGGGCCTCGGGGCTCATGCAGATGGCGGCGGTGATGGCCGCCAGGTTGATCGCAAACGCGCCAAACGGCGCCAGCAGCAGCGTCACCAGGCCCGTGGCTGTTGTGACGGGGGACACCGGAATGGCATAACCCGCCGCCCGCTGCGCCGCCACGCCGGGCAGGTTTTGCGAGGCCATCGTGACGATGAACAACGGCAGCGCCACGCCCACCGTGCTGGCCAGGCTGAACTGCGGCGGCACAAACACCGGAGTGGCCCAGGCCCAA
>JANMKO010000543.1:0-4060 GCA_031372085.1 Betaproteobacteria bacterium | reverse complement strand
GCCTTGGGCGGCAGCGCCGGTGCATCGGGGATAGACGCCAGCGCGCCAAACTGGGCATACGAGCCCGGCGCCGGGTGGCCGAGTGAGCGGATGCGCTCGGCAATCGGGTCGACCGCCGTCCACAGCTCGGTGTACTGGGCCATGAACATGGTGTGCAGGGTGTTGAACATCGGGCCGGTGACGTTCCAGTGGAAGTTGTGGGTGGTCAGGTACAGCGTGTAGGTATCGGCCAGCAAATGCGACAGGCCGCCCGTGATGGCAGCGCGGTCTTTTTCACTGATGCCGATGTTGATGTTGGGCGCCGATGGGCTGGCGGCGGGGGCGGATTTGGTTTTGGCCATTCGTTTCTCGGGGGTTGGATTGGGGGGCGGCAGACGGGCCGGTCTCACTTGCCGGTTAATTTGGCCTTGAGGTCCTGGCCCACCGCCTTGTTGACAAATTGCAGCGTGGCCACCTGGGCCAGATCAACTTCGCCGGCCTTGTACAGGCCAGCCTTGACCATCTGGGCATAAAAATCGGCGATGCGGGCGCTGCTCATCGCGCCGATGCCGCGCGCCGCCGCCTCACCTGAATCGACGATGCCCTGGGCCTTCATCAGCGCCACCGACGCTTCCATCTCAGCCTCGGTCATCTCGGGGTTGTCGCGCACCATCATCGCGGCGGCGGCCTTGCGGTTGCCGTACAGGTAGTTCACCCAGCCGACGGCTGAGGCATCAACAAACCGCTGCACCAGATCGGGCCGGGTCTTGACGGTCTCGGCGCGGGCTTCGATCAAGGTGCTGTAGGTTGAAAAGCCGTGGTCGGCCAGCAAATGCACCACCGGTTTGAAGTGGCCTTGCGCCTGCACATAAATCGGCTCGGCCACCGAGTAGCCCTGCTGGATGGCCTTGCTGTTGGCCAGAAACGGGCCCAGGTTGTAGTTGTAGGGTTTGAGCGCTTCGTCCTTGAAGCCATGCGTCACCTTCAACCACTGCCACCAGCTGAACTGGCCGTCTTTGGCGATCAGCGCCAGCGGCGCATTCTTCAGGTTCTCAAACTTCTCATAGCCCTGGCCGGGATGGGCCAGCAGGGCTTGCGGGTCTTTCTGGAACATGGCCGCCACCACCACGGTGGGCACCTGGTTCTTGACGTTGTCAAAGCTGTGCAGCAGGTTGCCGGTCATCAAAAAATCGATGCGCCCGGCCGGCAGCAGCGGCCGGTTGTTGACCTGCGGGCCACCGGGCTGGATGGTCACGTCGAGGCCGTATTTTTGGTAGGTGCCGTCGGCAAGGGCCTGGTAGAAGCCGCCGTGCGCGGCTTGGGCCTTCCAGTTGGTGGCAAAGGTGATCTTGTCCGGGGTCTGGGTCTGGGCCTGGGCCGGGGTGGCGGCGATGGCGATGGCGGCGGCGGCCAGGGCCAGCGTGGCGGTGAGCAAAAGCGGGCGGGTGCGCATCGGCGGGGTCCTTTGGATCGGGCGTCGGGTCATGGCGGCCGAGAAGATTCTGACGCATAGCCCGGCCCCAGCAGCCAGCGCGACACGGCGTTGAAGAGCCAGAAGATCATCACCCCGGTGGCCACCAGCAGCGTGAGCGCGGCAAACATCTTGGGCGTCTCGGTGCGAAAACTTGCCTCCAGGATGCGCGAGGCCAGGCCGGTGTCGCGGCCCGCCGCGCCGGCCACCATCTCGGCAGTCACCGCGCCGATCAGGCTCAAGCCGCCGGAGATCTTCAAGCCCGCCACAAAGTACGGCAGCGCGGTGGGCGTGCGCAGCAGGGCCAGGCGCTGCCAGGGTGTGGCGCGGTACAGCACAAACAGATCGCGCAGGTTCGGATCAATGGCGCGCAGGCCGATCACGGTGTTCGACAAGATCGGAAAAAAGGCCACGATCCAGGCGCACAGCAGCAGCGCGGCGGTGGTGCTTTGCACGTAGATCAAGATCAATGGCGCCACCGCCACGATGGGCGTCACCTGCAACACCACCGCCACCGGCAGCAGCGCCCGCTCCAGCGTGGGCGACAGCGCAAACACCCCGGCGATCAGCGCACCGCCGGCACAGGCCAGCGCCAGCGCACCGGCGGTGATCTTCACCGTCACCCACCAACTGCCGGCCAGTGAGCCGAGGTTGGCCACCAGCGTGCTGGCCACCAGCGACGGCGCGGGCAGGGTGTAGGCGGGGATGTGGGCCAGCCGCACCGTCAGCTCCCAGGTGGCCAGCAGGCCCAGCAGCACCAGCGTGGGCAACAGCGTGCGTCGCAGCGCCGCCGGCAGGGCGCTGCGCCAGCCGGTCAAGCGCGCACCGGGGCCGTTGGCCGGCTGGCGGGCACTGCGGCGGCGTCGTGGGCGTCGGCCAGCGCGGTGCCCAGCGTGCGGCTGGCGCTGGCAAATCCAGCGCTGTGCCGGAACTCCGCTTGGCGCGGGTAGGGCTGCGGTATCAGCACCTCGGCCATCACCCGGCCCGGCCGGGCGGCCATCACCAGCACCCGCTGGCTCAAGAACACCGCCTCGGCCACGCTGTGGGTGACAAACAGCGCGGCCATCGGCAGGGACTGGCCCTGCCACCACTGCAACAAATCGCTGTTCAGGCGTTGCCGGGTGATGTCGTCGAGCGCGGCAAACGGCTCGTCCATCAACAGTACGCGGGGCCGTGTGATCAGCGCCCGGGCGATCGAGGCGCGCATCTTCATGCCGCCCGAGAGTTGCGCCGGGTAGGCCCGCTCAAACTCGGCCAGGCCCACCCGGGCCAGCACCTCGCGCACCACCGGTGCGGCGGCACGGCGCGACTGGCCTTGCAGCCGCAGCGGCAGCCAGACGTTGTCAAACACGCTGGCCCAGGGCATCAAGGTGGGCTCTTGAAATACAAACGCGGTGTTGCTGGCCGGGCCGGGCTGCAGCGCGGGCGCCTGCACTTGGCCGGCGCTGGCGGCATCCAGCCCCGCCACCAGCCGCAGCACCGTGCTTTTGCCGCAGCCCGACGGGCCGAGCAGGGCGACAAACTCATCGGGCTGCAGCGCCAGCGACACGCCGGCCAGCGCTTGCGTGCCGCTGGCAAATTGCTTGTGCACCTGGTGCAGGCGGATCAGCGGCGGCGTGGTGTGGCGCATTGCCATCGAGTGTGCCTGCTTTGGCATGCGACGGCCCAGCGCGGGGGAACCGCACCGGCGAACCGCACCGGCGAACCGCACGGGCGAATCGCGCGGCGGTACGGCGGACGGTGGCTGAAATGGCCCCGGCCCGCTGGCCAGGGGGCCGGCCGATCAAGACAGCCGCGTCACCCCGTGCAACTGGCAGGCAACCACGGCGTTGCGCAGCGCGGCAATGGCCTCGTCGCGTGCGGCCAGTGGGTGGCCGCTGGGCAAGGCCACCATGAACGGCTCGTCATACAGCGGCGCGATGGCCAGGCGGGTGTCCGGGAACGGCTTGGCCATGATGGCGCAGTCCAGCGCACCGTCGCGCAGCATGTCCAGCAGCCGGGCGGTGAAGTTTTCTTGCAGCAGCAGCGGCATCTGCGGTGTCAGCGTGATCACCTGGCGCACCAGCTCGGGCAGCAGGTGGGGCCCGATGGTGTAGATCAGCCCCAGGCGCAGCGGGCCCGACAGCGGGTCTTGGCCGCGCTTGGCGATCTCTTTGCTGGCGGCGGCTTGGTCCAGCACCGATTGCGCCTGCTGCACGATCAACGCGCCCAGCGGCGTGGTGCTGACCCCACCCGTGCCGCGCTCAAACAGCGTGAGCGCCAGCGCTTCTTCCAGCTTCTTGATCGCCACGCTGAGCGTGGGGCTGCGAGACAAAACAGGCCTCGGCGGCACGGCCAAAGTGCTTCTCGCGGGCGACGGCGACGATGCAGCGCAGCTCGGTCAGGGTCATGGTCAGGACTATCGGCGGCGGCCTGCCAGCCGATCCTGCGCCGCCGCCCATGAAAAAAGGGCCGCAGCAGCGGCCCTTTTGGGGGTGCGACAGGCCGCCCGGTGCCCGCAGGCCCGTGGCGGCGTTGTTAGCCAGCTCAGTGGTTGTCGACGAACACCGTGGTGCGGCCCACCACCGATGGGCCATTCATGAACTTGAGCGTGCCCAGGTAGCGCTTGCC
>JANMKO010000522.1:0-6514 GCA_031372085.1 Betaproteobacteria bacterium | reverse complement strand
GCCGGCAAGGCCGAGGGCGCGATGGACGCCGGCAACATGCTCAAACCGGCGCTGGCCCGGGGTGAGCTGCACTGCATCGGCGCTACCACGCTGAACGAGTACCGCAAATATGTGGAGAAAGACGCCGCGCTGGAGCGGCGTTTTCAGAAGGTGCTGGTGGCCGAGCCCAGCGTGGAGGCGACCATCGCCATCCTGCGCGGCTTGAAAGAAAAATACGAGGTGCACCACGGCGTGGACATCACCGACCCGGCCATCGTCGCCGCCGCCGAGTTGAGCCACCGCTACATCACCGACCGGTTTTTGCCCGACAAAGCCATCGATCTGATCGACGAGGCGGCGGCCAAGGTGAAGATCGAGATCGACTCGCGGCCCGAGGTGATGGACAAGCTCGACCGGCGGCTGATCCAGCTCAAAATCGAGCGCGAGGCGATGAAAAAAGAGCATGACGACGGCTCACGCCGCCGGCTGGGGCTGATCGAGGACGAACTGGTCAAGCTGCAGCGTGACTACAACGACCTGGAAGAAGTATGGAAGGCCGAAAAAGCCGCCAACCAGGGCACAGAGCAGGTGCGGGTGCAGATCGAGCAGATCAAGTTCCAGATCGAGGAGTTGAAGCGCAAAGGCGATTTCAACAAGGTGGCCGAGCTGCAATACGGCCAGTTGCCGGCGCTGGAAAAAACTTTGAAACAGGCGCAAGTCAAAGAATCGGGCAAGAGCAAAGGCGCGAAGGATGGCACCGGCGGCCCGCAACTGCTGCGCACGATGGTGGGCGCCGAAGAGATTGCCGAGGTGGTGTCACGCGCCACCGGCATCCCGGTGAGCAAGCTGATGCAGGGTGAGCGCGACAAGCTGTTGCAGATGGAAGACGCGCTGCACCGCCGCGTGGTGGGCCAGGACGAGGCCATCACGGCGGTGGCCGATGCGATCCGCCGCAGCCGCGCCGGCTTGAGCGACCCGAACCGCCCGCTGGGCAGCTTTTTGTTCCTCGGCCCGACGGGGGTGGGCAAGACCGAGCTGTGCAAAGCACTCGCCGGGTTCTTGTTTGACAGCGAGGACCACATGATCCGGGTGGACATGAGCGAGTTCATGGAAAAGCACAGCGTGTCGCGGCTGATCGGCGCGCCGCCGGGCTATGTGGGCTATGACGAAGGCGGCACGCTGACCGAGGCGGTGCGCCGCAAGCCGTATTGCGTGCTGCTGCTCGACGAGGTGGAGAAAGCCCACCCCGATGTCTTCAATGTGCTGCTGCAAGTGCTGGACGACGGCCGGCTGACCGACGGCCAGGGCCGCACGGTGGATTTCAAGAACGCCGTGATCGTGATGACCAGCAACCTGGGCTCACACCTGATCATGCAGATGGTGGGCCAGGACAGTGAACTGATCCGCGAGGCGGTGTGGGGCGAGGTGACGGCGCACTTCAGGCCCGAGTTCTTGAACCGCATCGACGAGACGGTGGTGTTCCACGCGCTGGACGAGGCCAATATCCGGCAGATCGCCAAGATCCAGCTCACCTTGCTGGAAGCGCGGCTCGACAAGCTGGAGATGAAGCTGGAGGTCTCAGACGAGGCGCTGGCCGAGATTGCCAAAGTCGGCTTCGACCCGGTGTTTGGCGCCCGGCCGCTCAAGCGCGCGATCCAGCAGCGCATCGAGAACCCGGTGGCCAAGCTGATCCTGCAAGGCCGGTTTGGCCCAAAGGATGTGGTGCCAGTGGACGTGAAGGACGGCGTGTTTGAGTTTGGCCGGGTGGTGCACTGAGGGCCTGCGCGTTTTTTGATCCAGCGCGCGCATCGCCCATCACCCGGCCCGCGTGGCGCGAATGTGCGCCGCCGCGTCAGCTTGCCAGCCGGTCGGCCGGTCAACAGGTCAACAGGTCAACAGGTCAACGGGTCAACAGGTCAGCCGGTCAGCCCGCCAGCGGCAGCGCCAGGCACAGCCGGGTGCCGCCTTGCGGCGCGGGCAGCGGCAGCAAGCTGCCGCCGTGCATTTGCGCCACCCGCTGGGCGATGGCCAGGCCCAGGCCGCCGATGCCGCCAGGCCCGGGGCCACCGGCCCGGCGCATTGGCGGGTCGCGCAGTGATTGCTGCCGGGTGAGCCGGCGCAGCAACTCGGGCGGCAGGCCGGGGCCGGTGTCCTCGACGACGATGTGTGCGGCGCCACCTTCGCGCCGCAGGCTCACCCGCACGGGGCTGTGGCCCGGCGCGTGGCGCAGCGCGTTGTCGATCAGGTTGCTCAGCGCGCGCTCGATCAGTTGCAGGTCACCGTCCAGCGCCAGCCGGCCGGGCGGCGTGCCGCCCAGGGTGACCGGCGGCGGCTGGCGGCCCAGCTCAAACTTCTGCACCGCATCGGTCACCAGTTCATCGAGGTTGAAGCGCTCCCGGTGCAGCACCTGGTGGTCGGATTGCAGCGCCGCCAGCTCAAACAATTGCTGCGACAGGCGCCGCACCTTGTTGCTCTGCGCCAGCGCCGCGTCGAGCAGGCGGTTGGGGCTGGCGGATGACGGGTCGGCCAGCGCCTCCAGGTGGCCATGCAGGGCGGTCAGCGGGGTGCGCAAGTCGTGGGCCACGCTGGCCATCATTTCGCGGTGGTCATTGGCCTGGCGTTGGCTGTGCTCGGCCTGCTGCTCGATGCGCCGGGTCATGTCGCCGTAGGCCTGTGAGATCACCGCCACCTCGTCGCCCGCGGGCGGCGGCTGGGTGGCCGGCGGCGGCCCGGCCGGGGCGGCGCGCAGGCTGTAGTCGCGCATGCGCCCGGCCAACCGGTGCAGCGGCCGGGTCAACCGGCCAAAGGCCAGCCCGCCCAGCAGCAAAGTCAGCAGCAAACCGGCGCCGGCCACGATGGCCGCGCCCTGCCACACCCGCCGCAGGCTGACCTGGCCCGCCACCTGCGCCCGCAGCGGACCATCGAGCACGATGTAGAGGTAGCCGGGCGGTGCCGTCTGGCCGGGCTGCGGCGCAAACATCGCCGCGCTGAAGATGCGCCCGCCGCTGCCGGCATCGCCCGCCGCGCGGCCCGCAGGTGCGCCCATCGGGTCGGTGCCACGCAGCGGCAGCGCGCCGCCGGCCAAAAAATCACGCACCGGCTGCAAATCCACCTGGTGCTGGCGCACCATGCCGGGCTCGCCGATGTAGGCATTGACATGGCCGTCGGCGCCCAGCACGTACACCTGGATGCCCGGGTTGACGCCGCCCAACATGCGCAGCAGCGCGGCGCGGGCGGCCTGGTCAGCCGGGTTGGGGTCAGCGGCGGTGATCTGCGGCCACTGGGCCACGATATGGCGGGCCAGGCCGTGCGACAGGCGTTGCAGCGATTCGGCCTCATGCTCACTGGCCACCTGCCGGCCCAGTGCGACCACCAGCGCCGCAAAGGCCAGCAGCAGCAGCGCCAGCGCGCCGGTGAGCCGGGCGGTGAACGACCGGCCGGCCCAGGCCGTCATGCGGCCAGCCCGTCAAACCGGTAGCCCACGCCCCAGACGGTGACGATGCGGCGCGGCTCTCGCGGATCGTCCTCGATCTTGTTGCGCAGCCGGTTGATGTGGGAGTTGACGGTGTGCTCATAACCGTCAAAGCCGGCGCCCCAGACGCGCGTGAGCAGCTCATGCCGGCTGAAGGCGGTGCCGGGATGGCGCAGCAAAAAATGTAGCAGATCAAACTCGCGCAGGGTCAGCGTGTGCGGCGCGGTGGTGGGCGTGCCGGGCGGCCCGTTGCCGGGGCCGCGACCTGGGCCGGGCGCCGTGCCGGGCGCCGTGCCGGGCGGCGGCAGGTCTGGCGTGCCGGGCGGCGGGCCGTCTCGCTGCAGCTCACGCCGCACCGTGTCCAGCCGCCACGGGCCAAAGCGCAGCAGGGTGGCCGGCACGGGGGTGGCCCGCAACTGGTCGATGCGGCGCAGCAGGGCCCGCACCCGGGCCACCAGCTCCAGCATCGAGAACGGCTTGGCAAGATAGTCGTCGGCGCCGAGCTCCAGCCCCAGCACCCGGTGGGCCTCGGCCGAGCGCGCGCTGAGCATGATCACCGGCACATCAGGATGGCTTGCCCGCAGGTGGCGGCACACGGCCCAGCCGTCGGCGCCGGGCAGCATCAAATCCAGCAGCACCAGATCCCAGCGTTGCTGGTCGATGGCAGCCATCGCCCGCAGGCCGTCGCTTTCGCGGTGCAGCCGGTAGCCGGCTTGCACCAGGTGCAGGCGCAGCGCGTCGGCAATGGCGTCGTCGTCTTCGACCAGCAGCAGGTGTGGGGTCATCGGGGCGGGGCGTGGAACACGGGCAACACGGGCATCGGCGCCCATTGGAGCAGAGCCGCCCGTGCGCCTGTCAAGGCATCAAGCCCGGCGCCGGCGCAGCAGCGTGCCCAGCCCCAGCAGGCCGGCGGCCATCAGCGCGTAGCTTTCGGGCTCGGGCACCGCAGCGGCGGAAAACGAGATGCGGTAAACGTCGGTGTTGGCCGCCAACTGGCTGTTGAAGGTGTAGCCAGCGCCCGTGGTCAGGCCGTTGAAGCCGTAAAACTCGGCAAAGTTGAAGGCCACCACCGAGTTCTGCGCGCTGCGCAGGCTGTTGTTGCCCACAAAGGCGGCGGCGGCGGGGTCGTACACCTCCGAGCCCGCATCCCAGATCTCATGCGCCTTCAGCGTGATGGTGCTGATCTGCAACTGGCCGGCGCCGTTGAACAATTTGTACTCGGTGGGTGAATCGTTGCCGATGAAAAAATCATTGCTCGGGATCACCATCGCGGCAAAGGTGAAATACGGGTTGAGCACCGTGTCCACCAGAAAGCTGGCCGATTTTTGGCCGCTCGGGAACAGCGGGCCGCCGATGGTGCCTCGGGTGGCGGTGGGGTCGGCGGCGGCAAAGTCGGCTTGCCACGCAGTGCCTGCGCCGCCCTCGGCCACTGAGACAACGCCCGCCGCGCCCACTGCGCCGAGGTTGAAGGCATCAAAACTGCCGTTGTTGAAGCCCAGGTGCAACGGCGCAAACGACACGCTGTTGGTCGGCGCCAGGTTGTCGATGGTGACGGTGACTTGCACCTGCGCCGCGCTGGCGGCGCTGCCCAGGCTGAGCAACACCAGGGCGGCGGCGCTGGCGGCCAGGCGGGCGGGGAGGGGACGGATGGTGGTCATGCGGGGGCTCCTGAGGATCGGGTTGATGCGGGCCCGACCTGTCGAGCGCGCCAAACCGATGCTAGGAAGGGCGCCTCCCGCAGTCCTCACCAGAAGATCACCGGGCGGTGATCTTTGGGCCGGCGCGGCAATGCAAAAGTCAGCGCCGCGCCGCCATCACATGGCGCGCCTGCACATAGCCAAAGGCAAAGTCCACCGATTCGTCGATGTGGCGGCACACCGCCAGCCGCTCTTTTTCAGTGGTGAAAAACGCCAGGTCGGCACCGTGCCGGATGTAGTGCGCCGGCACCCGGTTCAGCGCCACGCAGGCCACGTCGGCCAGCAATGCCGGGTCATGCGCCACGCCGGGATAGCGCGGGGCCGACGCCAGCACCGCCGCGAACACGGTTTTTTCGTGGGTGTTGTGTACCGATGCACTGTCCATCGTGGGCGCTCCTGCGGTGGGTCGGGGATGCGGTTTTATCGGCCGGGCCGGGCGGCCACTTGAGCTGTTTTTGCGCTGCCGGGAGCCGTGGCGCTGGCCCGCACCGGGGCTGCCGCGCTGGCAAAAAACCG
Organism: Betaproteobacteria bacterium; assembly: GCA_031372085.1. GTDB lineage: Bacteria > Pseudomonadota > Gammaproteobacteria > Burkholderiales > Burkholderiaceae_C > Pseudaquabacterium. The sequence goes on along the minus strand of JANMKO010000522.1, from coordinate 850 downwards.
GCTGGGCGGCTGGCCCACGGCACGCCGCACCATGGCGGTGAAGGCGCTGGCGCTGGCGTAGCCCAGCTCGGCCGCGATCAGCGTCACCGGCCGGCCGCGCGCGGCCAGCGCCAGCGCCTGGGCCAGCAGCACCTGCTGGCGCCACGGGCCAAAGCTGGTGCCCAGCTGGTCGCGGAACAGCCGGGCCAGCGTGCGCGGGCTGGCGCCCACATTGCCGGCCCAGCCGGCCAGCGTGGCATGGCGCGCCGGCTGGGCGATCACCGCCTCACACAAGCTGCGCAGCCGCTTGTCACGCGGCAGCGCAATGCCCAGGCGCACCGGCGCGGCGCGGCGCAACTCGTCCAGCACCAGCGCGCTGAGCAGCGCCTCGCGGGCCAGCGTGGGGGCGGGCAGCGCGCCAGGCGGGGGGTCCGCCGGCCCGTGCGGCGGCAGGCCGGCCGGTGGGTCGGGTTGGATGTCCATTTGCAGCACCAGCGCGCGCAGCAGATCCGACACCGCCAGCACCCGGCACTGGCGCCACGGCGCCTGGTCGGCGTCGCTGCCGCCGGGGCCGTCCGGTGCACCTGCGGCGCCCGGGCCGCCCGGGCCACAGTACCCCGGCTGGTGCAGGTACAGCGTCAGCAGCGTGCTGTCCTCCAGCACGGTGACAGCATGCGTCACCCCGGCCGGTATCCACAGCGCCCGCGACGGCGGCACCAGGTAGGCGCCATCGGCCACCGTCAACCGCGTCACCCCGCTGAGTGAAAACGCCAACTGGGCCCAGCCGTGCTGGTGCGGCACCACCTGCTGGGTGGTCGCCAGTGTGCTGCGCTTGGCCCGCACCGGCCGCTGCGCGCAGGGCACGTACAGG
>JANMKO010000483.1:0-1664 GCA_031372085.1 Betaproteobacteria bacterium | reverse complement strand
GCAGCGGGCAAGGTGTAGGGCGGCAGTGAGCAGGCTGAATCGCCTGAATGCACCCCCGCTTGCTCGATGTGCTCCATGATGCCGCCGATCATCACGGCGCTGCCATCGCTGATGCAGTCCACATCCACCTCGATGGCGTCGTCGAGAAAGCGGTCGAGCAGCACCGGCGATTTGTCGCTGACGCGCACCGCCTCGCGCATGTAGCGCTCCAGGTCTTTGTCGCCGTGCACGATTTCCATCGCCCTGCCGCCCAGCACATAACTGGGCCGCACCACCAGCGGGTAGCCGATTTCATGCGCCAGCGCGAGAGCCGATTCTTCGGTGCGGGCGATGCGGTTGGGCGGCTGCTTCAGGCCCAGGGTGTTGAGCAGTTGCTGAAACCGCTCACGGTCTTCGGCCATGTCAATCGAGTCGGGTGAGGTGCCGATGATGGGCACGCCGTTGGCTTCCAGCGCCAGCGCCAGCTTCAACGGCGTCTGGCCGCCGTATTGCACGATCACGCCGACCGGGCGTTCTTTGTCCACGATCTCCAGCACATCCTCCAAAGTGACGGGCTCGAAGTACAGCCGGTCGGAGGTGTCGTAGTCGGTCGAGACCGTCTCGGGGTTGCAGTTGACCATGATGGTCTCGTAGCCATCTTCGCGCAGCGCCAGCGCAGCATGCACGCAGCAGTAGTCAAACTCGATGCCCTGGCCGATGCGGTTGGGGCCACCGCCCAGCACGATGATTTTTTTGTTCTGCGTCGGCTCGGCTTCGCACTCGCCGTCCAGCGTCTCGTAGCACGAGTACAAATAGGCGGTTTCGGTGGCAAATTCAGCCGCGCAGGTGTCCACCCGCTTGTAGACCGGCCGCACGCCCAGCGCGTGGCGGGCGCGCCGCACCTCATGCTGGTTGCTGGCCATCAGCTTGCCGATGCGCTTGTCAGAGAAGCCTTTTTGCTTGACAAAGCGCAGCTCGGCGGCCGACAGGCTGGCCAGTGATCGGGCCTTGAGCTGGGCTTCGGTGGCGACCAGGTCTTCGATCTGGGCCAGAAACCACGGGTCGATGGCGGTTTCATCAAAAATCTCGGCCAGTGACATGCCGATGCGGAAAGCATCCGCCACGTACAGGATGCGCTCAGGCCCGGCATTGCCGATGGCCTCGATGATTTCCTCGCGGTCGGTCTCGCGCTCGGTCAGGCCGTCGATGCCGGTTTCCAGCCCACGCAGCGCCTTTTGAAAGCTCTCCTGGAAGGTGCGGCCCATGGCCATCACCTCGCCCACCGATTTCATCTGTGTCGTCAGGCGCGCATCGGCGGCCGGAAATTTCTCAAACGCGAAGCGCGGGATTTTGGTGACAACATAGTCGATGGACGGCTCGAATGACGCGGGCGTGACACCGCCGGTGATGTCGTTGCGCAGCTCGTCCAGGGTGTAGCCCACCGCCAGCTTGGCGGCGATCTTGGCAATCGGAAAGCCCGTGGCCTTGGACGCCAGCGCCGATGAGCGCGAGACCCGGGGGTTCATCTCGATCACCACCATGCGGCCGTCGACCGGGTTGATCGCAAACTGCACATTGCTGCCGCCGGTGTCCACCCCGATCTCGCGCAGGATGGCGATGCTGGCATTGCGCAGCAGTTGGTACTCTTTGTCGGTCAGGGTCTGCGCCGGCGCCACGGTGATCGA
>JANMKO010000478.1:0-6618 GCA_031372085.1 Betaproteobacteria bacterium | reverse complement strand
GCGGCGCTGGCGGTGCAGGCTGTGCAGGCTGTGCAGGCTGTGCAGGCGGCGGCGCGGCCAGCGGCGCGCTGGCGCCACCGAGCACCGATGCGTCGGTGGCGCTGGCCCGCCGCCTGGCCGCCCGGTGGCAGCCCGGCCTGCAAGGCGCCGGGCCGCAGCGCGCGCCCCTGCTGGTCAAAGACGCCTGGACCGGTGAGCTGCGCAACCCCGAGGCCGGTGCCGCACCACTGTGCCCGCCCGGCAGCGCACCGGGCGACAGCAGCGCCCGGCCACCGCGCAGCGCCCGGCTCAGCCGCCGGCCCGGGGTGCGCGCCGCCAGCGACGACGAAGACGATGCGCGCCAGGGCGCCTGGATGGTGCAGCCGTCGCAGCCGCATGAGCATGCCGAAGACCCGCTTGGCCTGCAGCGGCCCACCGACCGGGACGACGCAGCCGCCGCCGAAGACTATGCCGAGTCGCTGGCCGACCTGGCCCAGGCCCGGCTGGTGAGCACGCCCGGCCAGGCCCGGGAGGTGCTGCTGTCCGACGATCCACCGGGCGGCCGGGCCCGGCCACGGCCACCGGCGCCCGACGGGCATCCGGCGGCCAGCGCCACCACCCTGCGCTACCCGGAGTGGGACTACCGCACCCGGGCCTACCCCGCGCCGGGTGCGACTGTCCGGTTGACGCCCGCGCCGGCCGGCCCCCAGGCCTGGGTTGAGCAAACCCTGGCCACGCACCGGCCGCTGCTGGCCGAGCTGCGCCGCCGCTTTGAGCTGCTGCGCGCCCAGCGCAGCCGGCTGCACCGGCAGGCCGACGGTGACGAGATCGATCTCGACGCCTGCATCGACAGCCAGGCTGACTTTCGCGCCGGGCTGCCGATGTCGCAGGCGCTGTACCAGGCCCAGCGCCGCAGCCGGCGCGACATTGCCATCCTGCTGCTGATCGATGTCAGCGGATCGACCGACAGCCAGATCTCCGCCCACCGTCGCGTCATCGATGTCGAGCGCGAGGCCTTGTTGCTGGTCTGCACCGCCCTGCAGGCCCTGGGTGCGCCGTTTGCGGTGCAGGCGTTCTCGGGCCACGGGCCGCAGGCCGTGGCGGTGCAGGCCGTGAAACGGTTTGACGAGCCGTACAGCGGCGACGTGGCCCGGCGCATTGCCGCGCTGGCGCCCGAGCAGTACACCCGGGCCGGCGCGGCCATCCGCCACGCCAGCGCCACCCTGCTGCAACAAAGCGCCCGCCACCGGCTGCTGTTGCTGCTGTCGGACGGCAAACCGAATGATGTGGACCAGTACGACGGCCGCTACGGCCTTGAAGACACCCACCAGGCGGTGGTCGAAGCCCGGTTGCAAGGGCTGTTTCCGTTCTGCCTGACGGTGGACCACGGCGCCGGTGCCTACCTGCCGGCGCTGTTTGGCGCCGGCCACTACGCCCGGTTGACCCAGCCCGCGCTGCTGCCACTGGCGCTGCTGGACTGGCTGAAGCGCCTGGTCAAGGCCTGATCGCCCGGCAACCGGTGCTGGCCCCGGCGCCGTCAGAACATCGCATTGCTGTTCAGGGCCGTCTCGGGCACCGGCTGCAGCACGTCCCGGTGCTCGACGATCTTGCCGCCCTGCACCCGGAAGATATCGACGATGTCGCTGCCGAGGTCGCGGGCGTGGGCCCGCGCGGGCCTGCGGCTGGCTGCCGAGCAGCCATGGGCGCGGCCGGTGGGCGACGGCTTTGTCTGGGCCGCCGGTGAGGCGGCCGAGATCGCCGCGCCAGCGACTGCAAGCGCGGCGCGGCATCCTTCCACGGGGTGATCAACCGCTGACGTGCGCCGGCTGGCCCACCAGCACGGTGGCGCCAGGTGGGCGAATGGGCGAATGGGCGAATGGGCGAATGGGCGGGCCAGCGGCCGCAGCATCGACAATCACCGCCCGCGCAGCGCCCGCCGCGCCGCGCCCATCCGACCCCTTCAACCCGAGACCCACTGACGATGTTGATCTGGACTTGTTACACCGACGGCGGCTGCCACGGCAACCCCGGGCCCTGCGGCTGGGGCGCGGTGGTGATCGCGCCCGGCGGCGCCGCCACCGAGAACGCCGGTTTTCTGGGCCACGGCACCAACCAGATCGCCGAGTTGACCGCCGCACTGCACGGCCTGGGCATGACGCCGCCCGGCGCCGACGTGCTGCTGGTGTCCGACTCACAGTACGTGCTGAAGGGCCTGACCGACTGGCGCGGCGGCTGGGAGCGCAAGGGCTTTCGCAACAGCAAGGGCGAGACGGTGGCCAATCTGGCGCTGTGGAAGGCCTTGTATGCGGTGGCCGACGCGCGCCGCATCAAAACCCAGTGGGTCAAAGGCCACACCGGCCATCCGCACAACGAGCGCTGCGACGTGCTGGCCGGCCAGGCCATCCGGGCCGGTGTGGCCGGCGGCGCCGGCAGGGCCGCGCCGGTTGCCATGGCGCCGGAAAATGGCCTGAAATGATCGGCCTGACGTGATTGGCCTGACGTGATCGGCCTGACGTGATTGGCCTGACGTGATCGGCCTGACGTGATCGGCCTGACGTGATCGGCCTGAAATGATCGGCCTGAATCGCCACCCCGGGCCACGCGGCGGGGCAGTGGTCGCGCTGCTGGCATGCCTGCTGGCCAACCCTGCCGCCCACGCCGACGAGGTGGTGGTGGCCGTGGCCGCCAACTTTGCCGGCCCGCTGGCGGCGCTGGCAGACGGCTTTGCGGCGGCCAGCGGCCACCGGCTCAAGACCACTGCCGGCGCCACCGGCAAGTTCTACAGCCAGATCGTGGCCGGCGCACCGTTTGAGGTGCTGCTGGCCGCCGACGACGAGACGCCGCAGAAGTTGATGCGCGACGGTTTGGCGGTGGCCGGCAGCGCCTTCAGCTACGCCATCGGCCAGTTGGTGCTGTGGAGCGCGCAGCCGGGCTATGTGGATGACCAGGGCGCCGTGCTGGCCAGTGGCCGTTTTGCCCGGCTGGCCATTGCCAACCCCAAGCTGGCGCCGTATGGCCGGGCGGCGCAGCAGGTGCTGGCGGCGCGCGGCTTGGCCGACGCGCTGGCGCCCCGGCTGGTGACGGCCGAGAGCATCGCCCAGGCGCACCAGTTCATCGCCACCGGCAATGCCGAGCTGGGCTTTGTGGCGCTGTCGCAGGTGGCCGCGCCCGGCAAGGCGGTGACCGGCTCGATCTGGCGCGTGCCGGCCACGCTGTACGGCGAGATCCGGCAAGACGCGGTGCTGCTCAAAGCCGGTGAGAACCGGCCGGCAGCCGCCGCGCTGCTGGCGTACCTGAAGACGGCGCCGGCCCGGGCGGTGATCCGGTCGTCTGGCTACGGCCTGCCGAATTAGCGCCCAACCCGACCCGGCCCGATGACCGACGCCGACTGGACCGCCATCCGGCTCACCGCCCAACTGGCCGGCGTGAGCACCGGGCTGTTGCTGCTGATCGGCGCGCCGCTGGGTTGGTGGCTGGCGCGCAGCCGCTCACCGCTCAAGCCGTTGTGGTCGGCGCTGGTGGCCATGCCGCTGGTGCTGCCGCCCACGGTGCTGGGCTTTTACCTGCTGCTGCTGCTGGGCCCGCACGGCCCGGTGGGCCAGGCCACCCAGGCACTGGGCCTGGGCCGGCTGCCGTTCACGTTTGCCGGGCTGGTGCTGGGCTCGGTGATTTATTCGCTGCCGTTTGTGGTGCAGCCGCTGCAGCAAGCCTTCGAGGCCATCCCCGAGCCCACGCTGGAGGCCGCCGCCACCCTGCGCGCCGGCCCGTGGGACCGGTTCTTCACCATCGCCTTGCCACTGGCCCGGCCCGGCCTGATCACCGCCAGCGTGCTGGGCTTTGCCCACACCGTGGGGGAGTTTGGCGTGGTGCTGATGATTGGCGGCAACATCCCGGGCCAGACCCGCGTGCTGTCGGTGGCGATTTATGAGCATGTGGAGGCGCTGGACTACGCCAGCGCGCACCGCTTGTCTGCCGTGCTGGTGGGTTTTGCGCTGCTGGTGCTGGTGGCGCTGTACGTGTTGAACCGCCCGCCGCGCAGCGCGGCAGGGGCCGCCCGGTGATCGACGCCCGCCTGCGCCTGGCACGCGGTGATTTTGTGCTCGACGTGGCGCTGCAACTGCCCGGGCGCGGCATCACTGCGCTGTTTGGCCCGTCGGGCTGCGGCAAGACCAGCGTGCTGCGTGCGCTGGCCGGGCTGGACCGGGCCGCCGGCCGGGTGGCGCTGGGCAGAGAGGTGTGGCAGGACGACGCCAGCGGCCAGTGGCTGCCCACCCATCGCCGCGCGCTGGGCTATGTGGTGCAAGAGTCGGCGCTGTTTGTGCACCTGGATGTGCGCGCCAACCTGGATTACGGCCGGCGCCGCAGCGGCGCGGCGGGCTCGGCATTTGCGCTGGACGCGGTGGTCGATCTGCTGGGCATCGGCCCGCTGCTGGGCCGCCGGCCGGCCACCTTGTCGGGCGGTGAGCGCCAGCGCGTGGCCATCGCCCGGGCGCTGGCCTGCTCACCGCGCCTGCTGCTGATGGACGAGCCGCTGGCCGCGCTGGACGCCGCGCGCAAGGCCGAAATCCTGCCCTATCTTGAGCGGCTGCACCGCACGCTGGCGCTGCCGATCATCTACGACACGCATGCCATGGACGAGGTGGCCCGGCTGGCTGACCACCTGGTGCTGCTGCAAGCCGGCCGGGTGCTGGCCGCCGGGCCGCTGACTGATTTGCTGTCGCGCCCGGACCTGCCGCTGGCCCGGCAAGACGATGCCGGCGTGGTGATCGACGCCCGCCTGGCCGAGCACGACCGCGAATATGGCTTGTCGCGCATCAGCTTTGCCGGCGGCGCGCTGTGGGTGGGTGAATCGGCCGCCGCAGCGGGTGACGCAGTGCGCGCCCGGGTGCTGGCGCGTGATGTCAGCGTGACGCGGGCGCTGCCCACCGAGACCAGCGTGTTGAACCTGCTGCCGGTGCGGCTGCTCAGCCTGCAAACCGACCGCAACACAGCGCTGCTGCGGCTGGTGGTGGGGGCCGATCCTGCGGGCCAGCAGGATGCCGCCGCCGTGCATTTGCTGGCCCGCATCACCCGGCGCAGCGCCGACGCGCTGGCCTTGCAGCCGGGCGATGCGCTTTTTGCGCAGATCAAGGGCGTGGCGCTGATGTGAGCGCTGCCTGCGCTGCTGGCCGGCGGCGGCCGGCAGCGCGGTGGGCCTGTGTGGCGCAGCGCGTCGCGCGCGCAAGCTCAGGCGGCGTTGTCGGCGGTTGCGGCGGTTGCGGCGTTTGCGGCGTTTTCAGCAATGCCGTCGGCCAGCCGGGGCAGCAGTTGCACCGGCAGGTCATGCCCCATGCCGGGGATGATGTCGGCCACCGCGCCGTTGATCTTGGCCAGCAGATCATGGGCGGCGGCCACCGGCACCAGCGGGTCGGCCTGGCCATGCACCACCCGGGTGGGGGCGCGGATGCGGCCCAGCAGGGCCGAGCGGTCACCGTCGGCAGCCACCGCCAGCAACTGGCGCACGGTGCCATCGGGCCGCCAGCCGCGGCGCACCATCGCGTCCAGCCGCTGGCGCTGCTGCACCGGATCAGGCCGGTACAGCGGGCTGCCGATCAGTTGCAGCACCGTCTCCAGCCGCGCCACCACATCGGCCACCGCCGGGCTGCGCGCACGCTTGAGCAGCGCCTGGCGCACGGCCAGGCGGGGCTGCGGCAGATGGCGGGCACCCGAAGTGGTCATGATCAGCGTCAGGCTCTTGACACGGCCGGGGTGCTGCGCAGCCAGGTGCTGGGCGATCATGCCGCCCATCGACACCCCGCAGACGTGGGCGCGCTGCACGCCCAGTGCGTCCAGCACGCCCAGCGCGTCGGCCGCCATGTCGGCCAGGCTGTAGGGCGCATGCACGCGCAGCCGCAACAGGTAGCGCAGCGACGCGCGCAGCACGCTGGGAACGCCCTGCGACTCAAAACCCTGGCTCAGGCCGGCGTCGCGGTTGTCCAGCCGGATGACCCGAAAGCCGCGCGCCGCCAGATCGCCCACCAGCGCCTCGGGCCAGCCCACCAGTGGCATGCCCAGGCCCATGATCAGCAGCAGCGGGTCGCCATCGGGCGGGCCCTGCACATCGATCTCGATTTGAAGCTGGTTGGCGGTGATTTTCATGGTGGTTTGTGGGTCGCTGCGGCGCCGGGTTGGCTGCAATCCCAGCGGCTGTGCCGGGCGTCGGTGCGACACGGGATGGCGGCGTCGTCATCGGCCACCAGCAGCGCCACCGGGCTGATCAACCGGCTCATCGGGCGGCTGCCAGCGCGACGCCGGACCGCCGCTCACGCAGCGCCAGCCATTGGTCAACCAGCAGCGCGCCGATCACCAGCGCCCCGCCGCTCAGCGCCGTGGGCCCTGGCGCCTCACCGGCGCCCAGCCAGACCAGCAGCACGCCAAACACCACCTCCAGCAGGCCGATCAGCGAGATTTCGGGCGCCGGCAGCACCTTCGTCAGCCCCACCACCAGCAGGCAGGGGATGGCGAGTTGCACCACGCCCAGCAACGCCAGCAGCGACAGATCATGTGGCGTGGCCGAAAACGGCAACGACATCGGCAAGGTGACGGCAGCCGACAGCAACGCGCCCAGCAGCACGGCGGGCAGCATGTCGGGCTCGGCCA
>JANMKO010000456.1:0-2653 GCA_031372085.1 Betaproteobacteria bacterium | reverse complement strand
CGTGCTGGCGCCCTACCGCATGGACATCGTGCAGGGCAATGTGGTCACCCGTGAGCAGGCCGCACAAATCAAGCCCGGCATGACGCGGGCCCAGGTGCGCGACATCCTGGGCTCACCGATGCTGGTGGACCTGTTTCACGCCGACCGCTGGGATTACGTGTTCACCATCATCCGGCCCGGCACCGAGCCGCAGCGCCGGGCCATCGTGGCGCTGTTCAATGGCGACCAACTGGCGCAACTGGACGCCCCCGAGCTGCCCAGTGAGCAAGAGTTTGTGGCCGCCATCAGCCGCGCCCGGCCGGCCGCCAGGGCACCGCTGCTCGATCTGACGCCCGAGCAGAAGCAGGCCCTGCCGGTGCCGGCCAAGCCCGCCGCCGAGCCGGTGGTGCCGATGGGCGCGCTGCGCACCTACCCGCCGCTGGAGCCTTTGTGAGCGGCGGCGGCCTGCGCATCGCCGTCGCAGGCGCGTCGGGCCGCATGGGCCGTGAATTGATCGAAGCCGTTCTCGCCGCCCCGGACTGCACCCTGGCCGGCGCGCTGGATGTGCCCACCAGCCCGGCGCTGGGGCTCGACGCGGGCGCGTTTGCGGGCCAGGCCACCGGTGTGCGGATCACCAGTGACCTGCCCAGCGGCCTGGCCAACGCCCAGGTGCTGATCGACTTCACCCGCCCCGACGGCACGCTGGCCCACCTGGCGTTGTGCCAGGCGCTGGGCGTCAAGGCGGTGATCGGCACCACCGGCTTCACGCCCGAGCAAAAAGCCCAGGTGGTGGCCTACGCCCAGCACATCGCGCTGATGATGGCGCCCAACATGAGCGTGGGCGTCAATGTGATGCTCAAGCTGCTGGACCAGGCCGCGCGGGCACTGAACCAGGGCTTTGACATCGAGGTGATCGAGGCCCACCACCGCCACAAGGTGGACGCGCCCAGCGGCACTGCGCTTCAGATGGGCGAGGTGCTGGCCAGCGCACTGGGCCGCACGCTGGCCGATTGCGCGGTCTATGCCCGCGTCGGCGTCACCGCAGAGCGTGATCCGTCCAGCATCGGCTTTGCCACCGTGCGCGGGGGTGACATCGTCGGTGATCACACCGTGCTGTTTGCCGGCATCGGTGAGCGCATCGAGATCAGCCACAAAAGCGCCAGCCGCGCCACCTATGCCCAGGGCGCGTTGCGTGCGGCGCGGTTCCTGGCCGGCCACGCCACCGGACTGTTCAGCATGAACGACGTGCTCGGCCTGGCCTGATCGGCCATGGACGGTCTCGCTTTGTTCTGGGCCGAGAGCGACGCCATCGGCCGCACGGTGGTGGGCCTGTTGCTGGTGATGTCGGTCAGCGCCTGGGTGCTGATTTTCTGGAAGGGCTGGGTGCTGCACCGGGCGCGGCGCGACATCGTGCGCGCCGTGCCGGCCTTCTGGGCCGCCGACACGCTGGCCGCCGGCCGCAGCCGGCTGGCCGCACTCGACCGTGAGCAAGTGCTGCTGCCGCTGCTGGACGCCGGCACCACGACCGAGCCCACCGGCACGCTGGCCACGCGCGCGGCCACCGCGTCGCAGTTGACACGCCGGCTGCGCGACGCCCTGCACCAGGGCCTGGCGCATTTGCAGTTTGGCCAGGTGTTGCTGGCGTCCATCGGCAGCACGGCGCCGTTCATCGGGCTGTTTGGCACGGTCTGGGGCATCTACCACGCGCTGGCCAATATCGCGGCCAGCGGCGCCATCAGCATCGACAAGGTGGCCGGCCCGGTGGGTGAGGCGCTGATCATGACGGCCGCCGGGCTGGCCGTGGCCATCCCCGCCGTGCTGGCCTACAACCTGTTTGGCAAATGGGTGTCGGCCTGCGAGGCCGAGCTGGAAGGCTTTGCCCACGATCTGCGTGAGCTGGCGCTGGACGCCCCACCCGCGCCCAAACCAGGGCCCTGAACCATGGCTTTTGGCCGGCTGGAGCGCGCCAGCCCCTCGCAACCGATGAGCGAGATCAACATGACGCCGTTGATCGACGTGATGCTGGTGCTGCTGGTGATCTTCATCATCACCGCCCCGCTGATGACGGCCAGCCTGCGGCTGGACCTGCCCAAGACTGCCGGCGCCGCCGCCAGTGGCGCGGTGCAGTTTGTCAGCGTGGCCGTGGATGCGGGCGGCGCGCTTTATTGGGGTGATCAAGCCGTGACGGCCGATCAGTTGAAGGCCCGGGTGCGTGACGTGGCCCAGCGCCAGCCGGCCACCGAGGTGCAGTTGCGCGCCGACCAGCAAGTGCCGTACGGCCGCATCGCTGAGCTGATCGGCCTGGTGCAGGACGGTGGGCTGTCGCGCATCGGCTTTGTCACCGAGGCCCCCGCCGCCGCGCCAAAGTAGGCGGGTAACCCCCTCCTACAATCCGGGGCATGAACGAGAAATACGCCCCCGCCGAGCTGGAATCGGCCGCCCAGGCCCACTGGGCCCAGCCGCTCTGGCACGGCCACAACGCCTACCGCGCCACTGAAAACGCCCTCGACAGCCAGGGCCAGCCGAAGCCGAAGTTCTACGCCTGCTCGATGCTGCCCTACCCCAGCGGCAAGCTGCACATGGGCCATGTGCGCAACTACACCATCAACGACATGCTGGCGCGCCAGCGGCGCATGCAGGGCTTCAATGTGCTGATGCCGATGGGCTGGGACGC
>JANMKO010000431.1:0-8304 GCA_031372085.1 Betaproteobacteria bacterium | reverse complement strand
CCGGCCAGCGTTGCAGGGCGGGCCCAGGCCGGGCGGCGCGCCAGGCCCATCAAGCGAGGCAAAAGCAAGGGGCTCACGGTCAACGGTCCTTGATCTCGACGCGGCGGTTCTGCGCCCAGGCGGCTTCGTCATGGCCGTCGGCGGCGGGGCGCTCTTTGCCAAAGCTCACCGCCTCGATCTGCGGCTCGGATGCGCCGAGCAAGGTCAATGATTTGGCCACCGCCTCAGCCCGCTTCTGGCCCAGCGCCAGGTTGTACTCGCGCCCGCCCCGCTCGTCGGTGTGGCCCTCGGCCAGCAGGCGCTTGCTGCGGTTGGCGGCCAGCACCTTGGCATGGCCCTCGATCAGGCCGCGAAAGTTGTCAGTGACCACAAAGCTGTCGAAATCAAAATACACCACCCGGCCCAACGTGGCGCCGGCCGCCGCAGCGCCCGCACCCGACCCGGCCGCACCCAGGTTGACCGTGGCCACCTGCGATTGCGGTGCCGTGCCGCTGCCCGGCCGGGCAACACCGGCCGCCGCATCACCGGCCATGCCGCCGCTCACCGGCGTGGGTGTGCGGGACTCCACCGGCGTTTCATCCAGCTTGACGGCCGAGCCGCAACCCGCCAGCACCAGTGCGGCCAGCAGGGCCAGCGGGGCCAGGCGGCGGTTGTTCAATTGCATCATCGTCACACTCCTCGATCAACGGGGGCCGCTGGGCCGCCCGGGGCGCCGGCAACCTGCCGGCAGGATCAAACCAGCGCGCCGCTCATCGGTTGAACGGCCCCCAGGCCGGCTCTCGCACATCGATGCCCGACGACAGCAAGCGGGTGCGAATCTTGCCGTCCAGCGTGGTGGTCATCAGCACATCGCGGCCCTGGCTGCGGGTGGCGTAGATCAGCAGCCGGCCATTGGGCGCAAAACTGGGGCTTTCGTCGTCATTGGTGTCGGTGACGGCCAGCGCCGGTGCGCTGCCGTCCAGCGGCTGCACCATCACCCGAAACCCGCTGCCGCGCGCCACAAAAGCCAGCATGCGGCCGTCGGGGCTGATGGCCGGGCTGATGTTGTAGGCGCCGGCAAAGGTGACGCGCTCAGCCGCACCGCCGCTGCTGGGCACTTTGTAGATTTGCGGGCCACCGCCCCGGTCACTGACAAAAAACACGCTCTGGCCATCGGGCGCAAAAACCGCCTCGGTGTCGATGGCGTTGCTGGTGGTCAGGCGGCGCAGGCTGTCGCCGTCCAGGTCCAGCAGATAAAGCTGGGCCACGCCGTCGCGCGACAGGGTGACGGCCAGCCGCCGGCCGTCGGGTGACCAGGCCGGCGCGCTGTTGCTGCCCTAGAAGCTGGCCCCCGCGCGGCGGTCGCCGGTGGTCACGTCCTGCACCATCACCACCGCCTTGCCGGCCTCGAACGAGACATAGGCCAGCTTGCGGCCGTCGGGTGACCAGGCCGGCGAGATGATCGGTTGCGGGCTGGCCAGCGCCACCTGGCCGCCTTCGCCGTCGGCGTCGGTGATGCGCAGGGTGTAGCGGTTGGCGGCGCGGGTGACGTAGGCGATGCGGGTGGCGTTGACGCCGCGCTCACCCGTCAGCCGCTCTTGCACCGCGTCGGCGATGCGGTGCGCAGCCAGGCGCAAATCAGCGGCTGGCACGGCCAGCGCCTGGCCCGCCAGCTCTTCGCCCTTGACCACGTCCCACAGTTTGTAGCGCACATCAAAGCGGCCGTCGGCCAGCCGGGCCGCACTGCCGGCCACCAGCGCGTCGGCGCCACGGCCGCGCCAATCGGGGTATTGCGGCTGGCTGCGCTCATCGAGCGCGCCGCTGGACTCAACGATGCGGAAGGCGCCGCTGCGCTCAAGATCACTGCGCACGATGGCCGAAATCGCCTGGCCGCTGCGGTCTTCATCACGAAACCGGGTGACGGCCAGCGGCAACTGGGTGGCGCCGATACCGGCGATCTCAACCCGAAACTGCGCCCGGGCGGTGGGCAGCAGCGGGGCCAGGCTGGCAGCGGCCAGGGCCGCGCTGAAGTGGCGTCGTTGAATCGGCATCGGTGGGGTGGGAGTCAGGCAGCGGGTATCGGGTTCCCCCGCATTGGCGATGCAGGGGTGCAAAAACCGCTCAACCCCAGCTTGACCCCGGGCAGCGCCCGCCACCTGCGGCATTGTAGGCAGCGGGTTTTGCCGCCCCGTCGGCCTCAAGCCAGCGCCCGGCGCAACGCCACGCCGCACAAGCCGACCGCAGTGTTGGCCTCGTCCAGCATCCGGCCCATCGTGATGAAGCCGTGAATCTGGCGCTCAAAGCAGACATATTGCGCGGTGCTGCCGGCGGCCGACAACGCATCGGCGTACTGCCGGCCCTCGTCGCGCAGCGGGTCAAAGCCGGCGGTGATCACCAGCGACGGCGGCAGCCGAGACAGATCGCCGTGCAGCAGCGGCGAGACGCGCCAATCGCCGTACTGCGCGGGATCGACGTAATGGCCCCGAAAGTAGTTGATGGAGTCGGACGTCAGCATGTAGCCCTGGCCGTTGTGGGTGTGCGACGGCGCCACGGCGCGCATGTCGGTGGCGGGGTAGATCAGCAGCTGGAACCTCAGCGGGATGGCCGGCCCGGCATCACGCCAGGCCAGCGCCACCACCGCTGCCAGGTTGCCGCCGGCACTGTCGCCGCCCACCGCAAAGCGGGTGGCGTCCAGGCCCAGCGCACTGGCCTGGGCCTGCAGCCAGCGGGTGGCGGCCAGCACATCGTCCACCGCCGCCGGAAAGCGGTGCTCGGGCCCCATCCGGTAATCGACCGACACGACCACGCAGGCGCCGGCCACGGCCAGGTCTCGGCAGAGTGAATCGTGGGTGTCCAGATCGCCCATCGTCCAGCCGCCGCCGTGGTAGTACACCAACGTGGGCGCCGGGGCGGCCACGCCGTCAGGCCGGTACAGGCGCAGCGGGATGCCGCTGGGCGGGCAGCCCGGCCCGCTGGCAAAGAGGTCTTGCACATCGGCCACCGGCCGGGGCGGCGGCTGGGTGACGGCGCGGCGCTCCAGGTAAAAGCGGCGTGCGTCTTGCGGGCTCAGCGTGTGCGTGGGCGGCACGCCTTTGGCGACCATCAGGTCAAGCAGCGCCTGGGCTTGGGGGTCGAGCATCGCATCTCCTGCGGGGTGGGCGGCCGGTTGACAGCGGGTTGAATCGGGCCGGTTCAGTGTAGCGGCGGGGGTGGCCGATGCGCCGGCGGCGGCGCTGCCAGCAGCGCGCGCGGCCGGCGGTGGCAAGGGCCATGTCACCGGCGCTGCGGCATCATTCAACCCGATGCACGACGACCTTCTGCCCTGCCCGTGCGGCAACCCGCTGCGCCTGGCCGATTGCTGCGGCCGCTGGCTGGCCGGCCCCGCGCACCTGCAAGCGCCCGATGCCGTGGCACTGATGCGGTCGCGCTACAGCGCGTTTGTGCTGGCGCGGGCCGATTACCTGCTGGCCACCTGGCATGCCAGCACCCGGCCGGCGCAGATCGATTTTGAGCCGGGCCTGCGTTGGCTGGGTTTGCAGGTGCGCCAGCACCGGCCGGTGGACTCCAAACACGCCATCGTCGAGTTTGTGGCGCGCAGCAAGCGGGCTGGCCGGGCGCAGCGGCTGCATGAGATCAGCCGCTTTGTGAGCGACGGCGGGCGCTGGTTCTACCTGGACGGGCAGACGCCGGGCTAAAGCCCGCGCTGCCAGGGGATCAGGCAAATTCTTGCCGGATCGGCAGCAGCGTGAGGCGCCAGGCAATCCAGCCCAGCATCGCGCAGCCGGCCAGCGTCACCAGCACCGCCATCGAGCGCGCCGCCACCACAAAGCCGCCAAACACATCGGCCACCAGCGGCGGCAGCGGCGCGTGGTGCAAGGTGGCATCCACCAGCGACAGCATCACCTCTTGCTGCAGCCAAAGCCCACCCAGGTTGACGGCGATGGCCGCCCACAGCAGCACGATAAAGGTACGGCGCGCCCATTCATGGCGCAGCAGCAGGCCCAGCGCCGCTGCCAGCATGGCCACCGACGCCACCAGCCCGGCGCCCACCACCCACGGCAGGTAGGCCAGCAGCCAGCCGGTGAGCAGCGGCTGCGGCAGCGGCGCACCGGCCAGCGCAATCTGCCCGGGCAGCGACGCCACCACCGCGTTCTGCACCAGGGCTGAGGCCGAGCACAGCAGGCCCAGCACGATGAACACCCAGGCGGTGATGGTGACAAAGCGCGAGCGCGATCCGACGTTGAAGGTCTGGGTCATGGTGATCTCTCCCGGCACGGTGGCAGGCCGCTGGCCTGGCAACACGGCAAATGATGCCCAGGCTTTGTGACATCCATTTTTCGGCAGCTTGGCGGCATGCGCTTCCCCTGAATAAGGGGCAAAGCCGGCGCCGGGCCAACGCCGGCAGCCGCCGCGTGATTTCTGGCGCACGCCGGGCCCGGCGCGCCGGCCGCTTCGGCCGCTTCGGCTGCGCCCGGCCGGCTAGCCGAAGCGCACAGCGTAGATCGGCGGCAGGGTGAGTGACACGGTTTGCCAGTGGTCGCCGCCATCGGCGCTGGCCCACAGGCCGCCGGTGGTGCTGCCCATCAGCAAGCTGCGGCCATCGTCGGCCACCGCCAGGCCGTGGCGGTAAACCATGTCGTAGCACTGCGTCGCCGGCAGGCCATCGCCCAGCGTGTCAAAGGTGGCGCCGCCGTCGCGCGTGCGGTTGACCACCAACGCGCCGCCCACCGGCACCCGGCACTGGTCGGCCACCGCCGGCGCAAACCAGGCGGTGTCGGCATCGGCCGGGTGCACCGCCAGCGCAAAGCCGAAGCTCGACAGCGGCGCGGTGACGCGCTGCCAGGTGGCGCCGCTGTTGCCGCTGCGCCAGATGCCGCAGTGGTGCTGGCACCACAGCACCGCTGGCTGGCCGGCGCAGCGCACGATGCGGTGCGGGTCTTGCACCGCGCCGTCACCGGCCTGCTCGGGCGGCATGAAGTCAGCCAGCATGCCGCTGGCGGTGAGCGCCCAGCTCGCGCCGTCGTCCTGCGTCGTCCAGGCGCCGCCGCAGCTCACGCCCACCAGCAGCTCACCGGGCTTGCCCGGGTGCGGGCAGATCGAGTGCAAACCGGGCACGTCGTAGCCGCCGCCAAACCAGCGCGCCCGCTCGGGCACTTGCCACAGGCTGGTGACCAGTTGCCAGGATTGGCCGGCATCAGCCGACCGGAACAGCCCACCCGGCAAGGTGCCGGCCCACCAGGTGCCGTGCGCTGCCTCCAGCGCCCAGATCTGGCCCAGCGTCCAGGCCGGGCCGGGCGCGCCGTCGGGCTGCGGCGGGTAGGCCGGCGCTGCCAGCTCTTGCCAGGTGGCGCCAGCGTCATCCGACGCATGCAGCTTGACGCCGAAGTGGCCCAGGTTCAGCGCCGCCAGCATGCGCCCGGGTGCTGCGCCACCGGCCACTGGCGGCAGCACCATCGACACCGGCTCACCCAAAAACGACGGCCGCCCGATCTGCCAGGCGCCGCTGCGCTGGCGCAACTCGAACAGGCCTTTGCGGGTGGCCAGCCAGGCACGGTCAAGCATGGGTTCATCCTCCAGACAAAGCCTGCATCACATGCACCGTGCTGCTGGCGGCCAGCGCGTCGTCCAGCACGATGCGCTCAGTGCAGCGCCGGCCGTCGATGAACACCACCACGTTGGCGCGCAAGTGGCCCTGGTCGTCCAGCACATAACCGGCCAGCCGGGGGTTGACGGCAAACGCCTGCTGCAGCGCCTGGCGCAGGGTGGTGGCGCTGCATTGCACATCGGGCACCGCCAGAAAGCGGCGCAACTGCGGGGTAAAAACCAGCCGGGGCATGCGGCCGATGATGCCGCTACCTTGCCCCGGCGACAATGCTGGCCCGCCGCTTTTTGGGGCTGCCGCCGGTCTTGTCGATACCGGCCAGCCCCCTGCCCATGCTGTCCGGACCCGCCTCTGCCGCCCTGGCCTACATCCTGTGGGGCCTGTTTCCGCTGTACATCAAGCAGGTGGCGCAAGTGCCGGTGCTTGAGATCGTGCTGCACCGCTCGGCCTGGTCGCTGGTGTTCGTGCTGGGCCTGCTGGTGCTGATGCGGCGTTTTGCCTGGCTGGGGCCGGTGCTGCGCCAGCCACGCACGTTGGCCCTTTTTGCCCTGAGCGCGCTGCTGCTGGCCGGCAACTGGCTGCTCTACGTCTGGGCGGTGAACAACGACCGGGTGCTGGACGCCAGCCTGGGCTACTTCATCAACCCGCTGGTCAATGTGCTGCTGGGCTACGCCGTGCTGCATGAGCGGCCGCGCCCGGTGCAATGGGCCGCCGTGGCGCTGGCAGTGGCCGGCGTGCTGTGGCTGGCGCTGGGTGCCGGCCATGTGCCGTGGGTGTCACTGGTACTGGCGCTGACCTTCGGTTTTTACGGCCTGCTGCGCAAGACCGCACCGTTGGGCGCGATCGAGGGCCTGGCACTCGAGACGCTGGTGCTGGCGCCGCTGGCCGTGGGCGGCCTGCTGTGGCTGGGCGCCACCGGGCAAGGTCATTTTGGGCAAGGCGATTGGCGGCTGGATGGGCTGCTGCTGCTGGCCGGCCCGGCCACTGCCATCCCGCTGCTGCTGTTTGCCTCGGGCGCGCGCCGGGTGACGATGGCCACGCTGGGCCTGCTGCAGTACCTGGGGCCGTCGATCCAGTTTGTGCTGGGTGTGTTTCTGTACCAAGAGCCGTTTTCAGCCAGCCGGGGTGTCGGCTTTGGCCTGATCTGGCTGGCGCTGGCGGTGTACAGCGCCGAAAGCTGGCGGGTGCTGCGGCGCCAGCGCAGCTTGGCAGCGGGTTGACCGGCCGATGTGGGGCGACCGCGCCCCATTGGCGCGCGGATCGACTCCGGCACCGACGTCACTGCGCAGCGTCGATTTGGCTATGCCCCGACGCGCCGGGATCGGCCGCCACCCAGCCGCATCATGGGCGGTGCAGGCCCATCAATTGCAACGCCTGCCGGTGCGCGGTGCCTGCTGGATCGGCCAGATCGTGCAGCACGGTGAAGTGGTTGAGCCCGGGCAGCGCCTGGCACACCGGCACGCTTCGCGCGCCCCAGCGGCGCCGGATCAGCTGGTTCTGGCGCAAGAACTCAGCGCTTTCATCGGCGCCCACCAGCGCTAGCAGCGGCCCGGGCGGCGCCGGAAACAGTGCCGGGCTCAGCGAGCGCACCGCCGCCGGCGTCAAGCACAAGTCGGCCTGCAAAAACGGCGTGCGGCGCAGCGGTGCCAGATCAAAAACACCCGAGATCGACATCGCGCCGGCCAGCAGCCCGGGTGGCAGATCAGGATGCACGGCCGGCCAATCACAGCACAGCAGCATGGCCGCCAGATGGCCGCCGGCCGAATGGCCGATGACAAAAATGCGCGCCGGGTCACCGCCGTGCTGCGCCGCGTGGCGCCAAGCCCAGGCCAGCGCGCGGGTGGTTTGCAGCGCAATCTGCGCGATGCCCACCGCCGGGCACAGCGCGTAGTTGGGCAGCACCACCAGCGCACCCGCCTGCACAAACGGCGGCGCGATGAAAGAGTGATCGGCCTTGTCGAGCGATCGCCACCAGCCGCCGTGGATGAAGACCAGCACCGGCGCGCCGGGTGACAAGCGCCCGCCCTGCCCGCGCCCGGCTGGCGTCGGCGCGGCAAAAACATCCAGCGTGTCACCGGGCTCGCTGCCGTAGGGCACGTCCAGTGTGCACCGCAGGCTGGAGCGCGCCAGTGCCGACCGCCGGGCCCAGCCGGCCAGGATGTCGGGCGCCGCCGCCACCCGGGCGCGGTTGTTGTATTGGGCGTCCAACCAGGCCGTGCCGCGCAGTGCCATGCCTACCCCCAAAGCGTCAAAAGCCCCGGTTCTACCCTGGCCGGCCTGGCCAGGATGGCCAAAGGGCTGCTGCTAGAATCTTTTGGGTTCGTGGGGGCGTAGCTCAGCTGGGAGAGCGTCGCGTTCGCAATGCGAAGGTCAGGAGTTCGATCCTCCTCGTCTCCACCAGCAACCGCCAGACAGATGCAGGGTTTGTGACTTAGGCCCCAGGGTTGCACTGGGTGCAACCGGCAGGTTTTTTCGCAGGTGCAATCTGTAGGTTAAACAGGCCGACCTCCTCGCAGGGGGTCGGCTTCGTTTTTTGTTCGTGAAACTACCTGTCGTCTTGTTCTTTGACTGAGCCAGACCAGCTAGTCTTACTGTGTTAGCAAAATCAAGGCATTGTGCGGACTTCTTCAAGCAAGAGGTGAGCCTTGATGAAGGAACTGGCGGAATTTGAGAGGTACATGGCGCACCTGTGTGCGGGGCTTGGGCATTCGGACCGGCATGCT
>JANMKO010000425.1:0-9670 GCA_031372085.1 Betaproteobacteria bacterium | reverse complement strand
CGGCCAAATACGGCGCGCAGTGCATCGTCGTGGCCATCGATGCCAAGCGCCGGCACGGCGCCGATGTGGCGGCGCGCGGTGCCGGCTGGGATGTCTACAGCCACGGTGGCCGGCACAACACCGGGCTCGATGCGGTGGCCTGGGCAAGGCAGATGGCCGACCATGGCGCTGGCGAGATCTTGCTCACCAGCATGGACCGCGACGGCACCAAGATCGGTTTTGACCTGGCCCTCACCCGGGCCGTGAGTGACGCGGTGCCGGTGCCGGTGATCGCCTCGGGCGGCGTGGGCGCGCTGGCGCATCTGGCCGACGGCATCCAGATCGGCGGTGCCGATGCGGTGCTGGCGGCCAGCATCTTTCACTACGGTGAGTTCAGCGTGGGCCAGGCCAAGGCGCTGCTGGCCGAGCGCGGCATCCCGGTGCGGCTGTGAAGCCGGCGCTGACGCCCAAAACCCGGCCGGGCCGCCAACCCGGCATGCAACCCGGCCGCCAAACCGGCATTCAACCCGACATCCAGCCCGGCATCCAACCCGCCGTGCGCGGCGGCCCGCCGCGTGAGGTGCGGCTGATCGGCGGGGCCTGGAAGCGCAGCAAATTGCCGGTGGCCAGCCGCCCCGGCCTGCGGCCCACGCCCGACCGGGTGCGTGAAACCCTGTTCAACTGGCTGGGCCAAGACCTCACCGGCTGGCGCTGCCTCGATGCTTTTGCCGGCAGCGGCGCGCTCGGCTTCGAGGCCGCGTCACGCGGCGCGGCCGAGGTGCTGCTGCTGGAGCGTGACGCCACCCTGGTGCGCAGCCTGTGCGCCAGCCAGGTGCGGCTGAAGGCCAGCGCGCTGCGGGTGCAGGCCACCGACGCGCTGGCCTGGATGGCGCGCTGCCCGCCGCAGCGCTTTGAGCTGGTGCTGCTCGATCCGCCGTTCGATGCCGGCCTGCTGCCCCGGGCACTGGCCGTGGCCGCACCGTTGGTGTGTGACGGCGGCGGGCTGTACGTTGAATCACCCACCGCGCTTGGCATTGATGACCTGCCACCCGGGTTTGCCAATTTCAAATACGGCCGCGCCGGTTTGGTGCACTATCATTTGCTGCGGCGCAGCACCTGATACTTTCTCAAGACTCAATGCGCGCCCGGCAGCGCGCCAGATAGCACGCCAACCCGCGCCCCAACCCGCGCCCCGAAGGAGACGACCGTGACCCTGGCCAAGTTCATGACGGCGGTTTATCCCGGCACCTTCGACCCGATGACGATGGGCCATGAGGATTTGATGCGGCGCGCCTCGCGGCTGTTCGACAAATTGATTCTGGCGGTGGCGGCGGGCCACCACAAGCGCACCATGTTCACCATCGCCGAGCGGCTGGACATCGCCAAAGAGATTGCCCGGCCCTACCCGAATGTGGAGGTGGTGGCGTTTCGTGGCCTGCTGTGTGATTTTGTGATCGCCAACGGTGGCAATGTGGTGGTGCGCGGCCTGCGCGCCGTCAGCGATTTTGAATACGAGTTCCAGATGGCCGGCATGAACCGCCAACTGATGCCCGAGGTGGAGACGTTGTTTTTGACGCCATCGGATCAATATCAGTTTGTCAGCGGCACTTTTGTGCGTGAGATTGCGTCACTCGGCGGCGATGTATCCAAGTTTGTCGCCCCGCTGGTGCTGGAGCGCTTGAAAGAGCGTGTGGCCCACCTGCCACAGGACACCTGACATGGCCTTGATGATCACCGACGACTGCATCAACTGCGATGTCTGCGAGCCCGAGTGCCCGAACCAGGCGATCTCGATGGGGCTGGAGATCTACGAGATCAACCCCGGCAAGTGCACCGAGTGCGTGGGCCACTTTGATGAGCCGCAGTGCGTGCAGGTGTGCCCGGTGGCCTGCATCCCGGTAGACCCGCAGCGGGTGGAAAGCCGAGAGCTGCTGTGGGCCAAGTACCGGGGGCTGATGGCCGGCAACCTGGTCTTGTAGCGGCCGCCCGGCAGCACATCGCCCACCCGACACGGCCGCACCCGGCCGCACCCGCGACACGGTATCAAGGCGCTTTGGGCGCCTTTTTTGCGGCCGGCGGCTTGGTGCCACTGGCGCGCTTTTTCTTGGCATGGCTGCTGTGTGGCTTGGACGCCGCCGCCGCCGGTGCCCGTGCGGCAGCCACAGGCCCAACGTTGGCCGCTGGCAGCGGCCGGGCCTGGCGCTCGGCCGCCTGGCGATCAGCGGTCATCTGGCGGGCCAGCGCCGCGTCCCGCTGGCTGGCTTGCCGGGCGTCCCGCTGCTGGGCTGCGCTGCGCGGGTCGGCCGCGTCCACCACCGTCGCACCCGGGCAGGGCTTGGCCGAATAGCTGTTGCCGCAACGATAGACCGGCGCATCCGCCGGTTGGGCCAACGCGGCGGCGGCCCCCGCCAAGGCGATCAGCACGGCCGATAACCGCACGGCAGCCGAGATTGAAGATGGGTGAACCTGAACCGGGTGCATCGGCTACTCCTGCGGGCTGGCGGGCGGCGCATCCACCGCCCGGGGCGGCGGCTTGGGCCGGGGTGGCTTGGCGTGGATTTTCATCATCGCCCGGTCCATCGGCCCGTCCAGCAGCAAGGGCAGCGCTTCAATCGACTCGGCCACGCATTTGTCCATCAGCAACCGGTCTTCCAGCGGCGGACGCTGCAGCACCCAGTTGGCCACTTCGGCCCGGTCACCGGGGTGACCGATGCCGATGCGCAAACGCCAGAAATCCGGCGAGCCGAGTTGGGCCAGGATGTCTTTGAGCCCGTTGTGCCCGGCCGCGCCGCCACCCTGCTTGAGCTTGATCTGGCCGGGCGGCAGGTCCAGCTCGTCATGCACCACCAGGATTTCAGGCGGCTCGAGCTTGAAGAACCGCGCCAGCGGCACCACCGCCTTGCCCGACAGGTTCATGAAGGTCATTGGCTGAAGCAGCCACACCGGCGCCAGCGGGCGCGCCACCCGCACCAGCAGGCCGTGGTGGTTGCGGTCAAAGGCCAGCGTGACGCCAAGTTGGCGCGCGGCCGCGTCCACCCACCAGAACCCGGCGTTGTGCCGGGTGTTTTGGTATTCCGGCCCCGGGTTGCCCAGGCCGACGATGAGACGAATCATTGGCCGATTATCCCGGCACCCGGCGCGCCAGCAAAGTCAGCGGCGCAGGCCGGCGCTGCCGGTTTGTCCGCAACCGGAACGGCCATGAAAAAGCCCCACCGAAGCGGGGCTTTGGGCCGTCATCCGCCAGACCAGCCGACAGATCCGCCGCCAGACCAGCCGCCAGACCAGCCGCCAGGTCAGCGGCCTGATCAACAGCCGAATCAGGCCGCGCTGAGCCGGCTTACTTCTTGCCCGCCGGTGCGGTCTTTTTGGCGGCCGGCGTCTTGGCAGCCGCCGTCTTGGCGGCCGGTGCGGCCTTCTTGGCAGCCGTTTTCTTGGCCGGTGCGGCGGCCGCCTCGGCCTCGGCCGGTGCTGCTTCTTCTTCGAGCTTGGGCGCGGTGGCGGCCACGATCACCGGGTTGTTCTTGCCGTGCTTGACGATCTTCAGGCCGTCGGGCAGCACCAGGTCAGACGCATGCAGCGACTGGCCTTTGACCAAATGGCTCAAATCGACGGCGATGAACTCAGGCAACTGCGTGGCCAGGCACTCGATCTCGATCTCGGTGGACACGTGCGCCACGGTGCACTTGTCGGTCTTGACGGCCACCGAGTTGTCTTCGCCCGAAAAGTGCAGCGGCACCTTCTTGCGCAGCCGGGTGGTGTCGTCCACCCGCTGGAAGTCGATGTGCAGCACTTGCTGCTTCCACGGGTGCATCTGAAAGTCGCGCAGCAGCACCCGCTGTTTGCTGTCGCCCAGTTCCATCTCAAGAATGGAGGAATGGAACGCCTCTTTCTTGAGCGCGAAGTACAGCGCGTTGTGGTCCAGCTCGATCATCCTGGGCTCGCCGGCACCAAAAACGATGCCGGGCACTTTGCCCGAGACGCGCAGGCGGCGGCTCGCTCCGGTCCCCTGCAGATGACGCTCGAAAGCGGTGAAGTTCATGGTGGCTCCATGTGTGGCGCCCGCGACCAGGCGACCGGGGTGAAGGCGCTGCCGACCATCGGCGGCGCCTGAAAAGCCGATCAGAAGTTGCTGTTCTGCTCGGCAAAAAGAGAGGTGACGGATTCACCGTCAGAAATGCGGCGGATCGTCTCGGCAAACAAGAATGCCACCGACAACTGGCGGATTTTTTTGCAGGCGCGGGCCGCATCTGACAGCGGGATGGTGTTGGTGATCACCACCTCATCAAGCTGGCTGCCGGCAATGCGGTCTACCGCCGAGCCTGACAGGATGGGGTGGGTGCAGTAGGCAAACACCCGTTTGGCGCCGCGCTCTTTGAGCACCTCGGCGGCTTTGACCAGCGTGCCGGCGGTGTCGATCATGTCGTCCATGATCACGCAGTTGCGGCCGTCGATATCGCCGATCACATGCATCACCTCTGACACATTGGCCTTGGGCCGGCGCTTGTCGATGATGGCCAGCTCACTGCCCAATTGCTTGGCCAGCGCCCGGGCACGCACCACGCCGCCCACGTCGGGGCTGACCACCACCAGGTCGGGGTAGGCCTTGCTCTTCAAATCCGACAGCAGCACCGGGCTGGCGTAGATGTTGTCAACGGGGATGTCAAAAAAGCCCTGGATCTGGTCGGCATGCAGGTCCATCGTCAGCAGCCGCTCAACGCCCACCGTCTCCAGCAGGTTGGCCACCACTTTGGCCGAGATGGCCACCCGCATCGACCGCGGCCGGCGGTCTTGCCGGGCGTAGCCGTAGTACGGGATCACGGCGGTGATGCGGCGCGCGCTGGCGCGCTTCAACGCATCGACCATGATCAGCAGCTCCATCAGGTTCTCATTCGTGGGTGAGCAAGTGCTCTGCACCACAAACACATCGCGGGCGCGCACGTTCTGGTGCACTTCAACCGTCACTTCACCGTCCGAGAACCGGCCCACCGTGGCCTTGCCCAGCTCAACGCCCAGGCTTTTGGCCATTTCTAGCGCCAGCGCGGGGTTGGCGTTGCCGGTGAACAGCACGGTGTTGAACAGCACGGTACGTTCTCCGTCAGGGCAAAAAATCGCAAATCGCGGCAGTGGGGACGGAAAGACCGGTGTGTTTTTGGCAGGGGAGGAAGGACTCGAACCCTCGCATGTCGGAATCAAAATCCGATGCCTTGACCAACTTGGCGACTCCCCTACACGGGACGCGGCTTGCGCCTCGCCCTTCAACCTGTTTGCCTGCAACGCCGGATCAATCGGCCCAGCCCACCAGTGGGTGGTGGGCCAGGCCCTGGCACAGCCTGCCTGTGCAGCCAGACGGCACATCGGCCAGCATGCCTGCCGCTGTCACTGTGCCTTGAACCAACGCTTGAATCTTGTTCACTCTTGCAAACACCGCACTGCCTGAGCCCGACATGCGGCTGTTGCCGTGGCGGGCTTTTAACCAGGCTGCGGCTCGCGCCACATCGGGGCAAATGGCCTCGGCAGGCGGCTGCAAATCATTGCGGCCATAGTTTGCCAACCCACCGGTCGAAAGCATTTCAGGCAATCCAGCGCCTGCAAGAAAGCTCACGACTATAACAGCTTGTGTATTTCGGACCAAAGCGGGGCTGGCAAAAATCGACGCCGTGGCGATGGCTGGCGCTGGTTTGACCACGGCGTAACCCTGGCTGGCCAGCAGCTGCGCCGCAGGCGACGGCAGCGGCGTGAGCTGCTCGCCGATACCGCCGACGAAGGCGTTGTGGCCGCCGACGAAAAACGGCACGTCTGCACCCAGCGCCAGCGCCAGTGGCTGCAAGCGCGCACGCGGCCAGTGCAAACCCCAAAGGCGGTTCAGTGCCAGCAGGGTGCTGGCGGCGTCTGAGCTGCCACCGCCCAGGCCGGCGCCCCAGGGCACGCGCTTGAGTACTGACACATCGGCACCCAGCGCCGTGCCGCTGGCCCGCTGCAGGGCGCGCGCGGCGCGCAGGCTCAGGTCGTCGGCCGGCAGTGCCGGGCCCAGGTCGTGGCGTTGCAGCTGGCCGTCCTGGCGGCGCTCAAAGTGCAGCGTGTCGCACCAGTCGATCAGCACCATCACCGATTGAAGCAGGTGGTAGCCATCCGGACGCCGGCCCACCACATGCAAAAACAGGTTGAGCTTGGCCGGCGCCGGCACGTCGTAGAGGGCGGCCAGGCCCACGGTCAACCGTCCAGCCGCACCTGCACCGTCACCGCTGGTGGTGCGGCGCGGTGGGCGTCCACCCAGCCGTCGGCCCAGCGCGCCAGGTTGATCTGCCAGCCGAGTTGCTCAAAGCCGGCCACGCCGTCGGCGCGCGCGTTGGCCGGGGCGCCGGGCCACGCGCGGCCGCGCAGCCAGTCAAACAGCGCGGCCATCGGAATGGCCTCGCCCAGCGCGGCGGCGGCCAGTGCGTCCAGGCTGGCAAAGCGGGTGTCGTCGCTGCCGGGGCGGGCCAGCACCGCCTGGCCGGCTGACCAGCGGGCCTGGGCGGCGGTGGTGCCCAGCGGGCCGCTGAGTTGCAGCGATCCGCTGTCGGCCGAGCCGGACAGCTCAAATCCGGCGCTGACCGAGCGCTCGGGCTGGCCGGCGACGCGCACGGAAAGCCGACCGGCCAGCGGCGGGTTGCCGTCGGCCGGGGCCACCGGCGCCTGTGCGCAGCCTGTCAGCACCAGCAATCCGGCCGCCAGCACCGCGCCGCCAATCCGACGCCAAACCGGCCACCGCACCGGCAGCCCCAGCCGTGCCGGGCGCGGGGCGCCCAGGGTCACAAGCCCACTTTCAGCCGGGCCAGGGTTTCGCGCAGCACCTCGTTGGCGGCGTCGCGGCCGCGCGCTTCTTGCCAGACGCCGCGGGCCTCGTCTTGCTGGCCCATCGCCCACAACACCTCGCCCAGGTGGGCGGCAATCTCGGTGTCGGGCCGGGCGCTGTGCGCCTGGCGCAGCAGGCGCAGCGCGGTGTCGCGGTTGCCAAGGCGGAACTCGACCCAGCCCAGGCTGTCGGTGATGAACGGATCACCGGGCGACAGCTCAAGTGCCCGGGCGATCAGATCGCGCGCTTCGGGCAGCCGCACGCCGCGATCGGCCAATGAATAGCCCAGCGCGTTGTGGGCATGCGGATGGTCGGGCTTGAGGGCGATCACCCGGCGCAGCAGGCGCTCCATCTCGGGCATGTGGTCGAGTTTTTCTTCGACCATCGCCTGCTCGTAGATCAGGTCGGTGTCGTCGGCAAAGCGCTGGGCGCCTGCGGCCAGCACCTCGGCCGCGTCGGGCCAGCGCTTGATGTCGCGCAGCATCTGGGCCTCGGCCATCAGCTTGGCACGGGCGTCGTCGCCGGTGCGCTCAGGCACGGCCTGGATCAGCGTGCGGGCCTCTTTGACCCGGCCCTGGCGCGCCAGCAATGAGGCCCGGCGCGACTGCACCTCGAGTGCACGCTGCGGGTTGTCCACCTTGGCCAGCCAGGCCTCGGCGGCCTTGACATCACCGCGCTGCTCAGCCGCCTGGGCCAGCAGCAGCCAGGCGGGGGTCAGATCACGGCCGGGCGCGGCGCCGTCGGCGGGGTGATCGTCGTCGTCCTCGCTGTCGGTGGTGGGGCTGGCGGCATTCTGGGCGGCGGCTTCGGCGGCGGCCTGGGATGGGCTTGGCGCCGGTGCCGCGGCAGGGTTGCCGGCCAACTCGACAAAGCGCAGCAGCGCGGCCTCGGCCTCACGCGGCTGTTTGAGCTCCAGCCGCAGCGCGCCCAGCGTCAGCCAGGGCTCCAGCAGCAGGGGCCGGTCTTGGGTGAGGCGCTCCAATTGCCGGCCGGCGTCGGCGTAGCGCTGCGATTGTGTGAGCAGGCGCACATAGGCCAGGCGCACCACCGGCTCGGCGTCGGCGCGGGCCAGGTGGTCAATGACCAGGGCCTCGGCGGCCGACGTGGCGGGCAGCATGTCCAGGGCCAGCAGCACCGGGCCGGGCGCGGCCGGGTCGTCGGCCAGGGCCGCCCGGGCCAGGCCGAGTGCCTGCGGCCCGTTGCCGGCAGCCAGGTGGGCGCGGCCCAGCGTCACCCGGCTGGCGGTGCGCGTGCCGGGGCCGTCCAGGTAGGGCAGCACCAGTTTCTCGATCATCGCCAACGCGCGCTGGCGGTCGGGCAGGCTTTTCAGCAGTTGCGGCAGGCCGGCGATCAGGCCCGGGCGCTCCATCGTGGGCACGGCCACCAGCCAGGCGGCCAGTGGCTCCACCGCGTCATCGGGCCGGTTGATGGCCAGCAGGATTTGCGCCTGGTAGCGCAGCGGCGCCACCGAGCTGGGTTTGGCGGTGCGCCAGGCACGCGCCGCCTCAAGTGCCTGGTCACCGGCGCGGGCTTGCAGCGCGATCTCGACCGCGCGCTGGAACAGCGCCTCATCGCCGTTGCGCCGGGCGGCATCGAGGATCACGCCGTAGGCGTTGCCGGCGCGGCCAGCGTTCAACTCCAGCTCACCGATGAGCAACTGGTAAAACAGCAGGGTGTCGAGCGAGGAATTGACCACCGGCGGGGTGGCGGTGGTGGGGGGGCCAGGCAAGGCACGCGGGGCAGGCGGGTTGGCCGGCTGGGCCAGCACGGCAGCGCAGGCGGTGGCGGCAGCCAGGGCGGCGATCCGGATCAAGGGCAGACGGGGGCCGCGGGGGCGGGCTGCAAAGCCGGTCATGAACACTCCTGGAAACAGGGTGGATTCTAGGCGGCACCCATAATTCCCTTCGATGCCCGAATTGCCTGAAGTCGAAGTCACCCGCGCCAGCCTGGTTGATCGTTTGCTGGGCGCTGAAGTGCACAGCGCCAGGCTGGGCAAGCCCTTGCGCTGGCCGCTGGGCATCGCCCCCGAAGCCCTGCACGGCCGGCGCATCGGCACCTTGCTGCGGCGCGGCAAATACCTGTGGATGCCGCTGGCCGGGGTGCTGCGCCGGCCGCCCGATGACGCCGCTGGCGCGGTGCACGACCCCGCCCCGCCCGGCGGGCTGCTGCTGCACCTGGGCATGTCGGGCTCACTGGCGCTGGCCGACCAGCCCGGCCCGGCCGGGCCGCATGACCACTTTGAGCTGGCCACCAGCCGCGGCCTGCTGCGGCTGACCGACCCGCGCCGCTTTGGCGCCGTGGTCTGGTCACCCGGCCTGGACCAAAACCCCGCCGCCCACCTGCTGGCGCGGCTGGGTGCCGAGCCGTTTGACGCCGCGCTGACACCGGCCGTGCTGCATGCCGCGCTGCACGGCCGGCGCACCACCGTCAAAGCCGCGCTGCTGGCCGGTGACATCGTGGTGGGCGCCGGCAACATCTACGCCAGCGAGGCGCTGCACCGCGCCGGCATCGACCCGCGCACCCGCTGCCACCAGCTGAGCCGGCCGCGCTGTGAGCGGCTGCTGGCGGCGCTGCGCCTGACGCTGGCCCGGGCCATCGAGCTGGGTGGCTCCACCTTGCGCGATTTTCGGGATGGGCACGGCAGCAGCGGGGCTTTTCAGCACGAGGCGCTGGTCTACGGCCGCGAGGGCGCGGCCTGCGCCCGCTGCGGCGGCACGGTGCGGCGCATCGTGCAGGGCCAGCGCGCCAGTTACTTTTGCGCGGGGTGTCAGCGGCGTTGATCGGCGGCGTGGATGTGCGGCGCCGATGTGCGGCGCTGATGTGCGGCGCTGATGTGCACCGCTGCTCGGCGCTGAC
>JANMKO010000407.1:0-4564 GCA_031372085.1 Betaproteobacteria bacterium | reverse complement strand
GGCGCCAGCGCGCTCACCATCGGCCTGATCGAGGGCGCGGCCGAGGCCACGGCGCTGATCGTCAAGGTGTTTTCGGGCGCGCTCAGTGATTGGCTGGGCCGGCGCAAAGGCCTGGCGCTGCTGGGTTATGCGCTGGGCGCGTTGAGCAAGCCGCTGTTTGCGCTGGCCGGTGGGCCGGGCTTGCCAGCGGCGTCGGCCCTGGCCACGGTGGTGACGGCCCGGCTGATCGACCGGGTGGGCAAGGGCATCCGCGGTGCGCCGCGTGACGCGCTGGTGGCCGACATCGCCCCGCCCGCGCTGCGCGGTGCGGCGTTTGGCCTGCGCCAATCGCTCGACACCGTGGGCGCATTTGCCGGCCCGCTGCTGGCGGTGGCGCTGATGCTGCTGTGGGCCGATGACTTTCGCGCCGTGTTCTGGGTGGCGGTGGTGCCCGGGCTGGCCGCCGTGGCGCTGCTGGCCTGGGGCGTCAAAGAGCCGCCGGCCCGGCCGGGTGCCGTGCGTGTCAACCCGATTTCACGCGCCGCGCTGCGCCGTCTGGGCCCGGCCTACTGGCGCGTGGTGGCGGTGGGCGGGCTGTTCACGCTGGCGCGGTTCTCCGAGGCGTTTCTGCTGCTGCGCGCGCAGCAGTACGGCAACACGCTGGCGCTGGTGCCGCTGGTGATGGTGTTGATGAATTTGGTGTACGCCGTGTCGGCCTATCCGTTCGGGCGCTTGTCTGACCGCATCCGCCACCGCCAGCTGCTGGTGCTGGGCCTGGTGGTGCTGATCGTGGCCGACCTGCTGCTGGCCAGCAGCCTGCACTGGGCGGCGCTGCTGGGCGGGGTGGCGCTGTGGGGTCTGCACATGGGCATGACGCAAGGCCTGCTGGCCACGATGGTGGCCGAGTGCGCCCCGGCCGATTTGCGCGGTACGGCGTTTGGCGTGTTCAACCTTGCCAGCGGCCTGGCGCTGCTGGCTGCCAGCGTGTTGGCCGGCGCGCTGTGGGATGGGCTGGGCGCGGCTTACACCTTTGGCGCTGGCGCGCTGATCTGCGGGTTGACGCTGCTGGTGTTGCTGGCGCTGCCGGGTGCGCCCAAACCGCCTGACCTGGGGAAACTGCCGTCAGGCCCGGCGCCGCCGCCGGCTTGATGGCGCCACCGCCGACCCGACCCAAGCCACCGCCAACCTGCGCCACTGCCGGCCGGTGCCACTGCCGGCCGGTGCCACTGCCGGCCGGTGCTACCGCGCCGCAGCCCGGCGCGCCGCCACCGCCTGGCCCAGCTCGATCACCGCCAGCGCGTAGTAGCTTGACCAGTTGTAGCGGGTGACGGCATAAAAGTTCTGTGTGCCGGCCACGTAGCTGGGCGCGGCGTCGCCGTTTTGCAGCTCCACCAGCGCCAGCGGGCCGGGGTGGGCCTGGCCGGCGTCGTCCAGCACCGCGCCGTGCGCCGCCATCTGCGCGGGGCTGAAGCTGGGCAGGATGTCGGGCACCAGCAGCAGCGCGCGGCCGGTGCTGTCGCTGGGTGCCTTGACGGCAAAGTGGCTGGGCTGGCCGCGCTGCCAGCCGTGCTCGGCCAGGTAGTGGGCCACGCTGCCGATCACGTCGGGCACGCTGTTGGCCATGTCGATCTGGCCGTCGCCGTCAAAATCGACCGCAAACCGGTTGATGCTGCCGGGCATGAACTGGCCCAGCCCGATGGCGCCGGCAAACGAGCCTTTGACATCGGCCACCGGCAAATGCTCGGTCAGCGCCAGCCGCAGGAACTGGCCGAGCTCGTCGCGGAAGAAGGCACTGCGGTCTTTGCGGCCGGTGGGGAAGTCCAGGCTCAGCGTGGCCAGCGCGTCCAGCACCCGGTAATTGCCGGTGACGCGGCCGTAAAAAGTCTCCACGCCGATGATGCCCACCACCACGGCGGCCGGCACGCCGTAGCGCTGCTCGGCGGTGTCCAGCCAGGTTTGATGGGCGGCCCAGAACGCGGCACCGGCGCGGATGCGCTCGGGCTCGATGAAGCGGGCCCGGTACGCCGCCCAGTTTTTGGCCGTGCCGGCCGGCGGCGGCATGATCAGCCGGGCCACCGCCGGCACAAACCGCGCCTGCGCCAGTTGCGCCTGGGCCCAGGCCGCATCCAGGCCATGGCGCTGGGCCAGCGTGTCGGCCAGCGCCATCGCGTCCGGGCGCCGGCCGTAGATCACCCCATCGGCATCCTGGTCACCGCGCACGGCGCTGGTCCGTTGGGCAGACGGCGGCTTTTTGGACTTGCGCTGCGCCTTGTGCGGGCTGGCAGCCTGGGCCGTCTTGCCGGCGGGTTGGGCCTGGGCTGGGACCAGGGCGTTGACCGTCATCAACAGCGCCATCGCCAGCCCCAGCGCTTGCGTGGTCTTGCCCCCTCTCCCGCACGCGGGAGAGGGTTGGGGTGAGGGTGATTCGAGGTCAAAAACCATCGGTGCATGCAGTGTGGTGATCGGCGGACGCCACTCTTGGGATTATCCCGGCGCCGCATCACCCGGCACCGGCTGCTGCGGCAGCCGCCCGGCCTTACGCACCACCCCGGCCCACCAGCCGCGCTCGGGCAGGCGCCCGCCGCCCGGGGCGTAGCGGCGCCGGTCCAGCGCGTCCAGCGCCTGGGCCAGGGCCTCCCCGGCGGCGCCGTGGCGCTGGCGCACCAGCGCCGCCAGCGTGCGTGGCGGGTGGTGGGGCAGGGCCACCACGCCGCTTTGTTGCAGCCGGCGACACAGCCGGCCGTGCAGCCGCTGCCACGGGTCTTGGCGGCGCCTGTCAAACCAGGCCCACAGGGCGCCGCCGCTGGCCGCGGCCGACAGCAGCAGCACCAGCGCGCGTGCCAGATCGGCCCAGTCGGGCGACGGCACGCCCAGGCTTTGCAGCAGATTGAACTGCCGGCTGCGTGAATAGCCCATCACCCACTGCGTCCAGCGGCTGTCCATCAGCTCCCAGGCGCGGCGCAGCTGGCTGGCCAGCGCCGGGCTCATGCGGTTGAAGGCGCCGGCCACCAGGCCGGGCCGGGGCGGCAGCGGGCGGCTGGCGCGCACCCGCTCTGGCGCCACAGCGGCGGTGGGGTCGGCGCGTTGCCAGCCGGCGCCTGCCATCCAGTACTCGGCCCAGGCATGGGCATGGCTTTGCCGCACCACGCGAAAACCGTCTTCATCGGGCGGCTCGGCGCCCTGGTAGCCGGTGACCACCCGGGCCGGCACGCCCATGGCCCGCATCAGCACCACAAAGCTGGTGGCGAAGTGCTCACAAAAGCCCTCGCGCCGATCAAGCCAGAACTCGTCGATGGCGTCGCTGCCGTAGCCGCCGGGTTGCAGGGTG
This sequence comes from Betaproteobacteria bacterium, assembly GCA_031372085.1. Lineage (GTDB taxonomy): Bacteria > Pseudomonadota > Gammaproteobacteria > Burkholderiales > Burkholderiaceae_C > Pseudaquabacterium. Next base: position 1,257 of record JANMKO010000407.1, on the reverse strand, counting down.
TAGACATAGTTGCCCTGGCGCACGGTGGCCAGCAGCGCGGCGGCCAGCGTGCGGGCGTCGGCCCGGCCCAGCCGGCTGCGCATCTGGCGCGCCCAGGCGATGCTGCGCGGGTTGTAGCCGGCGGGCAGCAGGCGCATCGTGTCCAGCTCGGCCTCGCCCATCTGCTGGCCGTGCTCAAAGCGCGTCCAGGCCTGGGCGCGCAGGCGCAGCCGCTCACCCACCAGCCGGTCGGTGTGCCATTGCAAATCGGCGCCCAGCCAGGGTGCCCAATCAGGCAGCAGCGTGGCCATCGTGGTGTTGGCGGGCGGCGGCGGCGTGGCCTCCAGCAGGGGCAAAAGCGCCAGCCGGATCGGCTCCAGCAGCAGGTCGTACTGCACCGGCAGGCCCGAGGTGCGCAAGTCCACCGGCCGGCCCGGCGTGCGGTTGCCGGCAAAGACCGACGGCTGCCATTCCACCCCGTCAAACCGCGACAGCACCGGGCCACGAAAGTACAGCGCCTGCGGCGGCGGGGCCTCACCGTCAAAGCGGATACGGAAGGCGATGGCTTCGTCATTGGCCAGATCGGCCACGCCGCCCAGCCGCAGCGTGCCCGACAGCCCGGTGCGGCCCACGCCGTCTTGCGGCAGGCCCCACAGCGGGCCAAAGCGGGGGAACAGCAAAAACAGCGCGGCCATCAGCGGCAAGCCCAGCAGGGCCGATCGGGCGGCCAGCGCGGCGGCCCGGCGCAGCGGCGGCCGGCCCACCGGCATGTTGGCCAGCACCTGGGCGGTGAGCAGGCCCCAGGCCGACAGCACCATGGCCAGCGCGGTGAGCAGCGATTGTGAATACAGGCAATGCGTGAGCACCAGAAAAAAGCCGAGGAAGAACACCACCATCGTGTCGCGCCGGGCGCGCAGCTCCAGCGTCTTGAGCGCCATCAGCACCACCAGCATCGTCACCCCGGCCTCGCGGCCGAGCAGCGAGCGCTCGGTCCAGGCGGTCAGGCCCAGCGCCACGGCCAGCACTGCCAGCACCGGCCAGCGGCCGGGCAGCGGGCCGCTGGTCAGCGCCAGCTGGGTGCGCCACAGCAGCACCACAGCGGTGAGCGCGCCGCACCACAGCGGCAGGTGGCTCAAGTGGGGCAGCACCGTCCAGGCGATGACGGCCAGCAAAAACAGCGTGTCGCGGGTTTCACGCGGCCACTGCCGCCAGGCGATGGCGCGGCTGCGCAGGGCGGGCGTGGGCATGGCGGTCAGTGCACCGGGGCCCGGCGGGAGG
>JANMKO010000406.1:0-4049 GCA_031372085.1 Betaproteobacteria bacterium | reverse complement strand
TGCCGGCTTGACGGACCGGCCAGCAGGCACGGCCCGAAACTTGCCGGTACGACCGATGCCCGCTGATCCTGCCCCGCTGCCGCCCCCGCTGCCCGCCGCCGTCAGCGGTGAGCGCTTCGAGTTCAACAGCCCGGCCGGCCGGCTGAGCGCCTACACCGCCGGCCAGGGCCCGCCGCTGCTGCTGGTGCACAGCATCAATGCGTCGGGCTCGGCGGCCGAGGTGGCGCCGCTGCATGCGGTTTACCGCGCCACGCGCACGGTGTTCTTGATCGATCTGCCGGGCTATGGTTTTTCTGAGCGCAGCGACCGCCCCTACACGCCCCGGCTGATGACCGACGCGCTGCATGCGGTGCTGGCGCAAATCCAGGCGCGCTGCGGCGCCGGGCCGGTGGACGCGCTGGCGCTGTCACTGTCGGCCGAGTTTCTGGCCCGCGCGGCGGTGGAGAACCCCACCGGCTTTGGCCGGCTGGCCCTGGTCAGCCCCACCGGCTTCAGTGGCCGGCGCGCCTTGCGCGGGCCGGCGGGCAGCACCCGGCGCATCGGCTGGCTGTACCGGCTGCTGCGCGGGCCGGGGGGCCGCTGGGGCGGCGCGCTGTTTCGCGGCCTCACCCGGCCGGCGGTGGTGCGCTATTTTCTGGCCCGCACGTGGGGATCAGCGGCGATTGACGAGGCGCTGTGGCGCTACGACCTGATCACCACCCGCCAGCCGGGGGCCGAGTTTGCGCCGCTGCATTTTTTGTCGGCCGGGCTGTTTTCGGCCGACATCCACACGGTGTATGAGCAGTTGCGCGGGCCGGTGTGGCTGTCGCACGGCGTGCGCGGTGACTTCACCGATTTCCGCCAGACCCGGCTGGTGCAGGGCCGGCCCAACTGGCATTTCACGGTGTTGCAGACCGGGGCCTTGCCTTATTTTGAGCAGCCGGCGGCGTTTTTCGCGGCGTTTGATCTGTTTCTGGCTGACCGGCCCGGTTGATGCACTGCGCCCATGCCTTGTGGTGACGAAAGGCTTGGCCTCGGCTACTGAGCTGAGACCATGCCTTTTGGTTGCGACGTGACATGCCCTTCGGGCAAATGTCAGTCTGCACCGAAAGGCTTGGCCTCAGCTACTGAGCTGAGACCATGCCTTTTCCAGGCGCTTGAGGCTCACGGGTTGCGGGGTGCGCAGCTCTTGGGCAAAAAAGCTCACCCGCAATTCCTCCAGCAGCCAGCGGTATTCGTCCAGCCGGGCATCGGCCACGCCTTTTTGCTCGGCCAGCCGGCGCAGGTAACGCTGCTCCAGCGGCCGCAGCTCGGCCAGGCGCTGGGCGTCGCGCTGCGGGTCGGCGCGCTGCTTGTCCAGCCGCAGGGTGATGGCTTTGAGGTAGCGGGCGGTGTGTTGCAGCGCGGGGTACGGCGCTGATGACAAGAACCGTTTGGGCATCAGCCGCTGCAGCTGGGCGGCGATGTCGTCAGCGGCGTCTTTGGGCGGCCGGCTGTCTTTGAGTTTGCGCTGCGCAGCGGCGTAGTCCGTCAGCAGCAGGCCGGCCAGCCGGGCCACCTCTTGCGCGATCAGGTTCAGCCGGCTGCGGCCTGCCGCCAGCCGGGCGGTAAAGCTGGGCTCGTCGCTGGGCAGCGGGTCGGCCAGAAAGGCCCGGTCGACTGCCAGCTCAATGATTTGCTGGCGCAGCTCATCGGCACTGCCCAGCGCCATGTAGGCGGTGGCCATCCTGGTCAAATCAGGGATGTTTTTTTCCAAGTATTTGAGCGGCTCTTTGAGCGCCAGCGCCACCAGCCGCCTCAAGCCCGCGCGATGTTTGGCGGCGGCGCCGTCAGGCTCATCGAAGACTTCGATCTCGACGTGGGTGAGTTTGTCGATCAGCGCCGGGAAGCCGATCAGCACCTGGCCGGCCTGGTGGATTTCCATCAGCTCGGGCAGTTGGCCGAAGTCCCAGGTGGTGTGGCGGGCAGGGGGTGGTGGCGATTTGGCGTTGTGGCGCGGCTCGACCCCCACCCTGCCCTCCCCCTGCCCGGGGGAGGGTTCTAGCCCCTTCCCCCTGGCAGGGGGAAGGTTGGGATGGGGGTTCGAGCTGCCCACCACCACCGGCTCGCCGCCCCCCAACCTCAAGCCCGCCAGCGCCTGAAACGCCGACCGTGCCTGCCCGCCCAGCTCGGCCTTCAATGCGGCCAGGTTGCGGCCCAGCCCCAACTGCCGGCCGTGCTCGTCCACCACCCGGAAGTTCATGAACAAGTGGGCTTGCAACATGTCGAGCTTGAAGTCATTGCGCAGCACCGCGATCTGGCAACGCTCACGCACCGCCTTCAGCAGCACGTCCATCAGCGCGCCCTGGGCAAACTCATGCGTGGCGATGAAGCCGGCCACAAAATCCGGCAGCGGCACCAGCCGGGTGCGGGGCCGCTGGTGCAGGCTCTTGAGCAGTGCCATCAACTTGGCCGCCAACATGCCGGGCACCAGCCATTCGCAGCGCTCGTCACTCACCTGGTTCAGCGCATAAATCGGCACCGTCACCGTCACGCCGTCCTTCGCATCGCCCGGCTCATGCAGATAAGCCACCGCGCAATCCACCCCGCCCAGCCGCAGGGTTTTGGGGAAGGCACTGCCGGTGATGCCGGCCGCCTCATGGCGCATCAGCTCATCGCGGGTGAGCTGCAGCAGCTTTGGGTTCTGCCGGCTCTCAAATTTGTACCAGCGCTCCAGCGTGGCACCCGAGTGCACGTCGGCCGGCAGCCACTGGTCATAAAAAGCGTAGATCAGCTCGTCGTCGACCAGCACATCCTGGCGCCGGCTTTTGTGTTCAAGTTCAACAACCTGCGTGAGCAACTGGCGGTTGTGCGCCAGAAACGGCAGCTTGCTGTCCCAGTCGTCTTCCACCAGCGCGCTGCGGATGAAGATTTGGCGCGCGGCCTTGGCATCCACATTGCCAAAGTTCACCCGCTTGTTGTTGTAGACGACGATGCCGTACAGCGTGGCGCGCTGCAGGGCCACCACCTCGGCGGCTTTTTTCTCCCAGTGTGGCTCCAGCAATTGCAGCTTCAGCAAATGGCCGGCCACGCCCGGTATCCAGGCCGGATCGATGCTGGCCAGGCCCCGGCCGTACAGGCGCGTGGTGTCTACCAACTCGGCGCTGATCAACCAGCGGCCCGGCTTTTTACTCAGGTGGGCGCCGGGGTGGCGCCAGAACTTGATGCCGCGTGCGCCCAGATACCACTCGTCGTCATCGCTTTTACAGCCGATATTGCCCAGCAGCCCGGCCAGCATCGCCAAATGCAGTTGCTCGTAGGTGGCCGGGCTGGCGTTGAGCCGCCAGCCCTGCTCGGCCACCACGGTGAGAAGTTGCGAATGGATGTCGCGCCACTCACGCACCCGGCGTGGATTGACAAAGCTGTCGCGAAGCCGCTGCTCTTGTTGTCGATGGCTCAATTTGTGGCTGTCGATGCGCGGCGCGGCACCGGCCGGGGCCGTCTTGCCCGCTGGATGGCCGTGCAGGCCCCGGCCCTCTTCGATCCAGGCCCACAGCTTCAAGTAACCCAAGAACTCCGACTTCTCATCGTCGAACTTCTTGTGCTTTTCGTCCGCCACCTGCGCCGCGTCCATCGGCCGGTCCCGCACGTCTTGCACGCTCAGCGCACTGGCGATGATCAGCACCTCACTCAGCGCCTGGCGGTCGCGGGCGGCCAGGATCATGCGGCCCACACGCGGGTCTAGCGGCAGGCGGCTCAGCTCGTGGCCGGTGGGCGTCAGCTCGTTGTCGTCGTCCACCGCGCCCAGCTCACCCAGCAAGTCATAGCCGTCGCCGATGGCTTTGGGGCGCGGCGCTTCGAGAAACGGAAAATCCTCCACCTGGCCCAGCCGCAGGCTTTTCATGCGCAAGATCACGCCGGCCAGCGACGAGCGCAGGATCTCCGGGTCAGTGAACTTGGGCCGGCCGGTGAAATCTTTCTCGTCATACAGCCGGATGCAAATGCCGTCGGCCACCCGGCCACAGCGCCCGGCGCGCTGGTTGGCCGCCGCCTGGCTGATGGGCTCGACCTGCAATTGCTCCACCTTGGTG
>JANMKO010000385.1:0-4501 GCA_031372085.1 Betaproteobacteria bacterium | reverse complement strand
CGCTGCCGGCGGCGCTGACCATCAGCGCCGATGCGGCCAGGGCGTTTGCCGTGGCGGCACAAGGCCTGGCGGTCATCGGCACGCCGATGGCGGGCTTGCGTGATCAGTTGCTGGCATTGCCGCCAGGCGCCCGCGCGCTGTGGCTGTGCAAGGGGTTTGACGCCGGCAGCGGTGCGCTGGGCCCCGAGATCGCGCAAAGCCTGCGGCCCGACCTGCGCTGCGGCGCGTTGTCAGGCCCCAGTTTTGCGCTGGAGGTGGCGCGCGGCCAACCCACCGCGCTGGTGGCGGCCAGCGCCGATGCCGGCTTGCGCGCGCTGGCGGTGCAGGCCTTTCACAGCGCCAGCCTGCGTATCTACACCTCGGACGATCCGGTGGGCGTGGCGGTGGGCGGGGCGGTGAAAAACGTGCTGGCGATTGCCACCGGCATCGCCGACGGCCTGGATCTGGGGCAGAACGCCCGCGCCGCCTTGATCACCCGTGGCCTGGCCGAAATGACACGGCTGGGCCTGGCGCTGGGCGCCCGCGCTGACACCTTCATGGGCTTGTCGGGCCTGGGCGATCTGGTGCTCACGGCCACCGGCGATTTGTCGCGCAACCGGCGGGTGGGTTTGCTGCTGGCAGGCGGCGCGCAGCTGCCCGACATCCTGCGCCAGCTCGGCCATGTGGCCGAGGGCGTGCACACGGCGCCGGTGGTGCAGGCGCGGGCGCGTTTGTGCGGCGTGCAGATGCCGATCACCGACGCCGTGGTGGCCGTGCTGCAAGGCCGGTGGGCGCCGGCCCAGGCGCTGCGGCAGTTGATGGCGCGCGGGGCGCGGGCCGAGGTTTGATGTGTAGCGGCCGGCGCGCTGGCCGGCGCACCAGCCGGCGGCAGGCCGGCGCATCACCCGGCGCATCACCCGGCGCATCACCCGGCGCACCACCCGGCGGCAGGCCGGCGCTACTGCGGCCGCACCGGCTGCGGCCTGCGCTGCACCACTTGCAGCGTCAACTCCAGCGCCTGGGCGCCGCGCTGCACGCCCACCTTGGCCGTCTGGCCCGGCGGCAAGGCGGCCACCTTGTCAAGCAATTGCGCCACGCTGGCCACCGGCTGGCCGGCCACCGCCACCACCACATCGCCGGGCTTGAGGCCGCCCTTGCTGGCCGGGCCGTCCTGCAGCACGCCGGTGATCAGCACACCCTGCTTGATCGGCAACTTGAAGCTGTCGACAAACTCGGCCGTCAGCTCACGCGGCTCAACGCCGATCCAGCCGCGCCGCACCACCCCGCCCTGCAGCAAACCCTCCATCACCCGCTGCGCCACGTCCACGGGAATCGCAAAGCCGATGCCGTTGCTGCCGCCGTTGCGTGAGTAGATGGCGGTGTTGATGCCCACCAGCTGGCCCTGGGCGTTGACCAGCGCGCCGCCCGAGTTGCCCGGGTTGATGGCCGCATCGGTCTGGATGAAGCTCTCGAAGGTGGACAAGCCCAGCCCGTTGCGGCCCAGCGCGCTGACGATGCCGGACGTCACCGTCTGGCCCACATTGAACGGGTTGCCGATGGCCAGCAGCGCATCCCCCACCCGCAAATCCTGCGCCCGCCCCAGCGTGATGGCGGGCAGGCCGGCCAGCGGGATGCGCAGCACGGCCAGGTCGGTCTCGGGGTCGGTGCCCACCACCTCGGCGCGCACCTCGCGGCCATCGGTCAGCCGCACGTCGATCTCACCGGCCTGCGCCACCACATGGTTGTTGGTCAGCAGGATGCCCTCGGGCGAGACGATCACGCCTGAGCCGATGCCCTGTGCCTGTTCGCGGTCACGTTCACCGTCCCGGTCACGGCCGCCAAAAAACGGCCCGAACGCCGGGTCATCGCCATGCGGGTTGCGGCCCCGCGCCTTGCTGGTGGTGACGCTGACGACGGCCGGCGCGGCGATGCTGGCGGCATCAGCCAGACCACCCAACCGCCCCAGCGCCGCGCCCGATGCGGCCGGGCCCGCTGGCGCGGCGGTGCGCAGCGACACCACTTGCGACAGCAGGCCGCCCAGCGGCCGGCCGTCCCGCACCAGCCACTGCGGCTTGAGGGTGGCCACCACAAACAGGCAGGCCAGCGCCACGGTGGCGGCCTGGGAGAAAATCAGCCAGAGTCTTCGCATCGAGGGCGTCAAAAATCCTGAAAGAGGCGGGCAAGATGGCGCGACGGGAAGAGATCGAATCGCACCTGGCGGCCTTGCTGGCGGTGGACCGATTCAAGGATTATGGGCCGAATGGCCTGCAGGTCGAGGGCCACGCCGACGTGCGGCGGCTGGTCTCGGGCGTCACCGCCAGCCGGGCGTTGATCGAGGCGGCGGTGGCCGACGGCGCCGACGCCCTGCTGGTGCACCACGGCCTGTTCTGGCGCGGCCAGGACGGCCGCATCACCGGCTGGCTTCGCCAGCGCCTGGCGCTGTTGCTGGCGCACGGCATCAACCTGTATGCCTACCACCTGCCGCTGGACGGCCATGCCGAGCTGGGCAACAACGCCCAGCTCGGCCTGCGCCTGGGCCTGCTGGCCGATGGCCGGTTTGGTGAGCAAGACCTGGGCTTCATCGGCGCACCCACCGCGCCCACCGACGCCACCACGCTGGCCGCCCGCATCGGCGCGGCGCTGGGCCGGGCCCCGCTGCTGCTGCCCGGTGACGGCCGGCCGTTGCGGCGCGTGGCCTGGTGCACCGGCGGCGCGCAGGGGTTTTTTGAGCCGGCGATTGCCGCCGGTGCGGATGCCTTCATCACCGGCGAGGTGTCTGAGCCGCAGGCCCACATCGCATGCGAGACGGGCGTGGCATTTCTGGCCTGCGGCCACCACGCGACGGAGCGCTACGGCGCAGCGGCCGTGGGCCAGCATCTGGCGCAGCAGTTCGGCCTGCAACACCGCTTTATCGACATCGACAACCCGGCCTGACCGCGCTGACAGCCATGACCGCCATGACCCCTCAAACCCTGCCCACGGCGGCCGCGCTGCTGGCGCTGACGATGGGCGACGCCTGCGGCATCGGCCCGGAAATCCTGGTGCGTGCCATCGCCACTGGCAGCACCGGCACCGCAGTGGTGGTGGGCGATGTGGCGGTGCTGCGCCGGGCGGTGGCGCAGTGCGGCCTGCGGCTGCCGGTGGTCTGGCTGGACGCGCCGGGTGATGCCTGCGCGGCACCGCCCGATTGCCTGCCGGTGTGGCAGCCACCGGGTTTGCCGCCCGGCCTGGCCGATTTGCCGATGGGCCGGGTACACGCCGCCGCCGGCCGCGCGGCGGCGCTGTGCATCGAGGCCGCGGCCGGGCTGGCGCTGCGCGGTGAGGTGGGATCAATCGTCACCGCGCCGGTGCACAAAGCGGCGCTGGCGGCGGCCGGCGTGGCCTATCCCGGCCACACCGAGATGCTGCAGGCGCTGGCCGGCGGCGCGCCGGTGCGCATGATGCTGGCCAACGACGAGCTGCGGGTGGTGCTGGTGACCATCCACCTCAGCCTGCGGCGGGCCATCGAGCAGCTCGATTTCGACGCCGTGCTGCAAACCCTGCGCATCGCCCACCGCAGCGCCGCTGCCTGGGGCCAGCCCGCGCCGCGCATCGCGGTGGCCGGGCTCAACCCGCATGCCGGCGAGGGCGGGCTGTTTGGCGACGACGAGATGCGCTTCATCGCGCCGGCGGTGGCGGCGGCGCGGGCCGAGGGCATCGATGCGCACGGGCCGTTTGCGCCCGACACGGTGTTCATGCGCGCCCGCCACGCGCCGGGCCACCCGGGTGAATTTGATCTGGTGGTGGCCATGACACACGACCACGGCCTGATCCCTGTCAAATACCTGGGCGTGGAACACGGCGTCAACATCACGCTGGGTCTGCCGTTTGTGCGCACCAGCCCCGACCACGGCACCGCATTCGACATCGCCGGCAGCGGCCGGGCCGACGCCAGCAGCCTGATCGCCGCCGTCAAGATGGCGCGGCGTTTGGCCCCCACCCCCTGACAGGAGGAAGGCGCCAGCCTCAGCGCCTTTTAGGCGCCAGCTCGGCCAGTTGCCGTCTGGCCCGCGCTGTGGCGCGCTCCAGCAAATAAGCGTTCTCCAGTGCCCGCAGGCGGCCACCGTCGCACAGTTTGACCAGCATGCGGTGCGTCATCGACACCGTGCCGCGCTGCCGGGCGCCGTGGGTGAAGACAAAAAAGCTGCGCGCCGGGCTGACATGCGACAGCCGCACCTGCTGCCACTCACCCTGCAATTGCATCTGGTAGGCACAGCCGATCTGCACATGGTCGGCCAGTGATTTGCCGCGAGTGGGCTCTACCGGCTCGGGCGCGGGCAGGCCGTCGATGTGGATGTCGCTTGCGCTGATCTCGGGCTCGGCGCCCAGGTCGATGTCCACTGCGCCAGCCCAATCCACCGCCGCATCGTCGATCAGCCCGACGGCCCGGGCTTCGTCGGGGGTGAACATGGCATGGCCGGCCAGCGCCTGCACGGCCGCGCCGGTGCTGTGCGCCGACGCCGCGCCGGCTGCCGGCAGATCG
>JANMKO010000377.1:0-2687 GCA_031372085.1 Betaproteobacteria bacterium | reverse complement strand
GAGCGCCTGCGCCAGGCCCTGGCCGCGCTGGCCCGTGACGCCGCTGGCGCCTACGATTTTGTCTTGATCGACTGCCCGCCGTCGCTCAGCATGCTCACCCTCAACGGCCTGTGCAGTGCCCACGGCGTGATCGTGCCAATGCAGTGTGAGTACTTCGCGCTGGAGGGCTTGTCAGACCTGGTCAACACCATCAAGCAGGTGCACGCCAACCTGAACCGCGATTTGCAGGTGATCGGCCTGCTGCGGGTGATGTTTGATCCACGCATCACCTTGCAACAGCAGGTCAGTGAGCAATTGAAGGACCATTTTGGCGACAAGGTGTTTGCCACCGTGATCCCGCGCAATGTGCGCCTGGCCGAGGCGCCCAGCTACGGCCAGCCCGGCGTGGTGTTTGATCCGGCGTCCAAAGGCGCGCTGGCGTATGTGGCGTTTGCGCAAGAGTTGGTGCGGCGGGTGGCCACGCTGCCGGCGGCGCGCTGACATGGTCTTGATCGGCAATACAGCCGGCCGGTGATGGCACTGTCGGTGATGGCGCCGCCGATGAACCCACACCACCTGCCCGACGCGCTGTTGTCGCGGGTGGAAGACGCCGGCATCAATGCCAGCGCACCGCCCCAGCAGCGCTGGATCGACGGCTGGCTGCTGCGGTTTTCACCCGGCAAGGCCAAGCGCGCACGTTGTGTGCAGGCGGTGGCCCCTGGCCGCCTGCCGCTGGACGAGCGGCTGGCGCTGTGCGCAGCGGTGCTGCGCGACGCCGGCCTGCCGCTGCTGCTGCGCCTGACGCCGTTCAGCCAGCCCGCCGGGCTGGACCAGGCGCTGGACGATCGAGGCTTCCATCGCCTGGACGACACCCGGGTGATGGTGCTGCCGGCGCTCTCAGCGTCGCCAGCTGAGCCGCCGTGCACGGCGCAGCGCTGGCCCGATGGCTTGCGGCTGGAGCGCCTGTCGGCGGCTGAGTTTGCCGCTGCGGTGGGCGGCCTGCGTGGCTCACCGGATCATCAGCGTGACGCGCAGGCGCAGCGTTTGGCGCTGTCGCCCGTGCCCTACCAGGGTTGGGCGCTGCGCCGCCGCACAGACGGCGCGGTGCTGGCCTGCGGCCAGACGGCCATCGAGGCCGATCTGGTGGGCCTGTACGACGTCTTCTGCCATCCCCAGGCGCGGGGCCAGGGCCTGGCACGCCAGCTGTGTGCGGCGCTGTTGGCCCAGGCCCGGGCGGCGGGCGCCCGGGTGGCCTATCTGCAAGTGGACGCCGACAACGCACCGGCCCGCGCGATCTACCACCGGCTCGGCTTTGCCGATGCCTACGCCTACCACTACCGCACGCCCGAGCAGAACCCGGGTTGACGGCGGGCCAGCGCCGGGCCGCGCCAATCAATCCAGCCCCAGCCCTTCGTCCAGCCCCAGGTGCACATTCATCGATTGCACCGCGGCCCCGCTGGCACCCTTGCCCAGGTTGTCCAGCCGCGACATCAGCAGCACCTGGCGGTCATTGCCAAATACAAACAGCTCGCAGCGGTTGCTGTGGTTGCAGGCTTGCACATCAAAAAAACCGTTGTCCAGCGTGGCCGGGTCGGCCAGCGGCATCACCCGGATGAAACGCTCACTGGCGTAGCGGGCGGCCAGCGCGCGATGCAGCGTGGCGCCGTCGGTACCGGGGGGCAGCTGGCTCAAGTGCAGCGGCACGGTCACCGCCAAACCCTGGTAAAAATTGCCCACCGCCGGCATGAACACCGGCGCCTGCGCCAGCCCGGTGTGGGCCACCATCTCGGGCAGGTGCTTGTGTGCCAGCGTCAAGGCGTACGGGCGGGGCGACATCAGGCGCAGGTCGGGCCCCACACCGCCGGGCCCACCATCGGCCGCCTGGTACTGCGCGATCATCGTCTTGCCGCCACCCGAATAGCCGCTGATCGACGTGGCGCTGAGCAGCAGCGCGGCCGGCACCAGCCCGGCGTCCACCAGCGGACGCAGCAGCAGGATGAAGGCGCTGGCATGGCAGCCCGGGTTGGCGATGCGCTTGCTGGCGCGCAGCCGGGCGCGCTGGTCGGGCGCCAGTTCGGGCAGGCCAAAAGCCCAGCCCGGGGCGGTGCGGTGGGCGGTGCTGGCGTCGATCAGGCAGGTGGCGGGGTTGGTCACCAGCGCGGCGGCCTCGCGGGCGGCGGCATCGGGCAGGCACAAAAACGCCACGTCGGCGGCATTCAGCAGGCGGGCGCGCTCGGCGGCGTCTTTGCGTTGGTCGGCCGCGATGCGCAGCACCTGCACATCGGCACGGCGGGCCAGCATCTCGTGGATGCGCAGGCCGGTCGTGCCCTCTTGGCCGTCGACAAAAATGCGGTAAGTCATGGCGCGGGTCGGTGGCTGACAGTGAAGAACAAGCCGCGAGGATAAAGCAAGCGCAGGCCAGCCGAAAGCGCGCCCGACGCGCACCCGACGCGCAACCGGCGCGCAACCTGACGCGCAACCTGACGCGCAACCTGATGCGCAACCCGACGTGCAGCGCAAGAACCGTGAGGCTGCGCGGCTGGTGACCTGCCCGTGCTTGCCACAAGCCCTGCAGGCCCCGCCGGTCGATCACCGACAATCCCGGCCATGGTCACCAAGAAACCCAAGGGCCTCGGCCTCGGCCTCGAAGCCCTGCTCGGCCCCAGAGTGGCCGATGCGTCACCCGCCGACGCGTCGCGCCCCACCCG